>JAJXSP010000265.1 GCA_021784515.1 Myxococcales bacterium
TCGCGTGCGCAACGCCCAGCTCGGCGATCGCCTCCGGGTCGTCCTTGCGCCGCTCCAACTCGAGGCGCAGCCGCATCGGGATCGTCGCGCCGCACATGCGGGTGATCCGGTCGATCTGCTCGAAGCCGGTGATCGGCATGATGCCCGGGATGATCGGCACGCCGATGCCGAGCGAGCGCGCGCGGGCGACGAAGTCGAAGTAGAAGGCGTTGTCGTAGAAGAGCTGCGTGATGAGGAACTCGGCGCCCGCCTCCACCTTGCGAACGAGCATGCGCAGGTCGTCGTCGCGGCTCGGGTTCTCGATGTGGCCTTCGGGGTAGCAGGCGCCGCCGATGCCGACCTCCCACCGCCCGCCGCGCACGAACTCGACCAGCTCGGATGCGAAGCGGAAGCCGTCGGTGGTGGCGATGGGCGCGGCCTGATCGCGCGGCTGGTCGCCGCGCAGGCAGAGCACGTTCTCCACCCCGGCGTCGCGCACGCGGTCGAGGATCGCGCCGATCTCGCCGCGCGTGTGGCCGACGCAGGCGACGTGGGCCAGCGGCTCGATGCCCGTCTCGCGCTGGATGCGGGTGGCGATCTCGACGGTGCGCTGGCGCGTGGAGCCGCCCGCGCCGTAGGTCACCGACGCGAAGCCCGGCTCGAGCGGCGAAAGCTCGCGCAGCGCCTCGAACAGGTGCGTGACGCCCTCATCCGTCTTGGGCGGGAAGAACTCGAACGAGAAGCACGGCTGCCCGTTCGCCAGCCGCTGGCTGATCCTCATGGGCCGTCGAGGTTAGCACGCGAGAGGCGACTTCAAGCGTCGTTCGGAGGGCGTTCGTCGTCGAGGTACGCGAAGGTCCGAACGAGCTGAAGGATGCGGTCGCGCCCGTCGCCGTCGAGGTCCACGAACTGGATTCCCATCCCCGGGTTGCGCGCCTCGAGGTCGCCCTCGCGCAGCGGGTTGATCCAGATGACCTCGCCCTCCAGCTCGAGCGGGGCCTCGCCGCCCGGCGGCGTGAAGCAGAGGATGAGGTGCGTGCCCGGCGGCTCCGGCGACACGGTGCGGATGAAGATCCCCATCGCGCTGATGTCGGTGATGTACGCGAAGAGGAAGGTGTCGTCCGCCTTGTAGTCGACCTCGATGTTCACCAGGATGCGCTGGTGGACGCGCCGCTCGACGAGCGAGGGCTCCGCCGCGTCGCCCACCACCACCTGAGTCGTTCTCCGCTCGCTCACTCCGGTCCTCTCACGGCGGGCATAGCAAGCGCCGCCGGCCGGCACAAGAGAAATAGAGCCGCGGCGAGCGCGCTACTTCACCCGCACCGCCCCGAGCTTCACGCGGTTCTCCCCGTCCTGCGGCCCCGAGGTGACCTTGAGCCGCGCGTCGCCGAGCCACAGGCCGCTGTAGATCTGGTAGAAGCCGGCCGGCGCGACGGCGCGATCGGCCTCGGCCTCGTACTCGTCGACGATGTAGTAGCCGGGGACCCAGTAGTTCGTCGGGAACTTGCCGGTCAGCGGCACGTGGTCGGCGTTGAAGCGCGTCCCCGACCCGTCGAAGTGGACGAAGATCTTGTAGGCGCCGCCGATCGGCGCGTTGACCTTGTAGTAGAGCGTGATCTTGAACTTGCGCCCGCGGTCGAGGTCGGGCGGCAGGTCGTAGCCCACCAGCTCCACCTTGCCCTCGAAGTCGGCGTGCACCTCGTGCTGCGGCGGCCGCGGCAGCGACTTCAGGATGAAGCGCTTGAGCGGGTTCCGGTCCTCCTCCTTGCCGCCGAGCTTGTTCGAGAGGACGAGGTAGTGGACGTTCGAGTCGTCGACGACGTAGTAGCTCGGCGTGCCCTCAGCGGTGGGGTGCGACTTCGCCCACTGGTCGATCGGCGCCAGCTCCTCCGCGCCCGCGATGACGAACACGCGGGCGGGCTTGCCGAGGAAGTCGAACAGCTGCTGCACCGACTGCAGGTCGGTCGCCTTCTTCTCGCCCCAGGGCCGCGACGGCACGCGGTACTGCCCCAGCTCCGCGTTGTCGCCGCCGAACTTCTGGATGGCCGCGAAGACGTTCTTGAAGGAGAGGTGCTTGGAGACCTCGGGGATGATCCAGTAGGTGGTGGCCAGCGTGAAGGCGAGCGCCGCGCCGACGGTGCCGAGCACCATCCCCTGGCGCGCGAGCAGCCCACGCCCCGGCTTGAGCGCGAGCGCGAGCCCGGCGATCACGCCCCACCCGAGCGCGAGGACGAGCATCACGTACGGCTCGACCACCAGCGGCGAGGGCCACTTGATCCCGTCGACGACGTGCGCGCCGGCGAGCGTCTCGGGGTTGAGGAAGAAGTCGTGTCCGACGGTGGCGGCGGCCAGCGCCACGATCAGCCCGGCGAGGCCCAGCGAGGCGCGCTCGCCGTCCATCACCTCGTCGAGGAAGGCCGCCGCCAGCAGCGCCACCGCCGCCAGCGCGGCGAACGCCACGTCGCCCACCGAGGCGGCCTGCGCCGTCGCGGCGAGGTAGCCCACGGCGAGCCACGAGAAGAGCACCATCAGGCCGTAGCGCTCGCGCGAGGCCGGGGCAGGCGCCGCCGCCGCGCCGCCCGACGGCAGCGCGACGCTCTCGCCGCCGGCGATGGCGATCGCGCCACCACCGTCGGAGGCGGGGGCATCCGCGATCGACGCGCTCGTCGAGGCGGCGAACACGCGCGCCAGCGCGACCGGCAGCAGCGCCACCCACGGGAACGCCCCGAACCCGATCTGCCTCAGCACGTTGACCAGCTGCACCGAGTGCACGCCCACCCGCGGCACGCCGGCGAGGATCGCCGAGTACTCGGCGGCGTGGCCCGGCGTCGGCAGCGCGTGCCGCCACGCCCAGATCACCACGCCCCACGCCACCCACGCCGCGCCCAGCGTCGCCGCCCACCCGGCGATCGAGCCGCCGGCCGCGAGCGCGGCGAGGCCCACTGCGGTGAGCGGCACCGCCACTCCGAGCATCGCCCCCGAGGCGAAGTAGCCGAGGACGAGGCCGACCGCGCCGAGGACGAGATCGAGCAGCCGCGCGGCGAAGCTCGACCCCGGCTTCGGCCACACGGCGCGCGCGAGGCCACCCACCGCCAGCGTCGCGGCGAGGATCGGCCCGACGTCAGAGGTGAGCTGCCGCGCTCCGAGGAAGAAGGCCGGCGAGGTGGCGAGCGCGAGCGCGCCGAGCAGCGCCCCTCGACGGCGGAGCAGGCCGTCGCCCGCCCAGTAACAGACGAGGAGCGCGAGGATCGACGCGAGCGCGATCGGCAGCCGCCCACCGATCTCCGTCGGCGCGATCGCCTTGAAGCCGGCCACCACGAGCCAGTACGGGCGCTGCGCCAGCGTCTTCAGCGGGATGGCGCCCGACGGCGCGGCGAGCACGTCGCGCGCCACGTCGGCGACGCGCGTCTCGGTGGGCTCCCACAGCCCGTACGAGCCGAGCAGCGGCAGGAACAGCACCACGCCGAGCGCGGCGACCACGAGCGGCGCGGTCCACTTCCCCGTCAGTTTGTCCATCAGGCGGCGGCTCCCAGACTGGTCGAGGTCGCGGCGCGCCGCGACGGTGGTCGATTCGGTGGTTGCGCGGGCTCGGCTGCGTCGGTGACGGGCGATGCCCGGGCGGCAGGAGGATTAACCGGCGCGCTGGTCGTTTGCAAGGAGGTGGGCATCCGGCTCTCGACGCGACCAACGGCGCGGTCGCCCGGAAGTTCCCCGCGGAGCGGGTCGCTTCTCCACTGTCCCGCACGACCTATGATCCCCTCGCTGCCTGGGGGCCACCGACGGACGCAGCGGCCGAGGGCCCGGCCGGAAGCCGAGAGACCGGGGGCCCGTGAAGTGGTGGTAGGGTGAAAGGGGTTCCATGAAACGCGTGCGCACGCTCCTGCTCGCCGTCGGCCTCGGTGGCTGCGGCAACACGCAGACGACGACCGGTGCCGGCGATGCGGCGGCTCCCCGCGAGATCGGCGTCCCGGGGGCCGACCTCGGGACCTTCGACGCGGGCGTCACACCGTGCGGCGACAACGAGCCGGGCTGCCAGCAGCAGGGCTTCGGCCCGCCCGCCACGACGTTTCCCCTGCAGAGCGACCCGTCGCCCGACCCGAACGAGTCCGACAACGGCGTGAACCGCGACCCCTCGGGATGGCTCGGGCTCTCGGACAGCCAGACCAGCTTCGACTTCCTCTGGCTCGCCAACACCAACGACTGGGGGACCGGCAGCGTCTCGAAGGTGGACTCGAAGCGCGTGCGGGAGGTCGCCCGCTACTTCACCGTGACCTGCTTCTCCGACCCGGGGGGCAGCCGCGCCGCCTGCGACGGGATGAACGGCTGCTGCTCGCGCGACGACTGGGTCCGCTTCCAGCACCGCACGAGCGGCCTCCCCGACGGGCCGCACCAGGCGGTCAACCTGACGAGCAATTCGCCGTCGCGCACCGCGGTGGACTTCAACGGCGACGTGTGGGTCGCCAACCGGGCCTTCGGCGTGCAGTCGTCGGTCACCCGGATCGCCAATGATCCGAGCGAGTGCACCGAGCGCAACGGCGCGCCCGGCATCCAAACGTCGAGCGACGTGAACGGCGACGGGCTGATCGACACCGACTGCAACGCCAACGGGCTCCCCGACGACGTGGCCGACGTGCAGAAGACCCCCTGCACCAACGGCAAGCCGCAGGAGTTTTACGGCCTCGACGACGAGTGCATCCTCTTCACCACCAACACCAACGAGCCCGACAAGTGGGGCCGCCCGCTCGCCCTCACGCCGTCCGGAGTGGACATCGGCCCGTCGGACGCGTGGGCGGGCAGCTACCAGGACGGCCGCTTCTTCCGCATCGACGCCACGGGCCAGACGGTGGCGATGACCAGCGTACCGGTCATTCCGGGCTCGGGCCCCTACGGCGCCGTCGTCGACGCCTCCGGCATCGTCTGGGTCACGCAGCTCGGCGCGGGATTGACCTGGTTCGACTCCGGCCACCCCGCCTCCGTGGGGCAGGTGCGCGACGCGAGCGGCTTCCGGGTGAGCGGCTACGGCATCACCCTCGACCGCGATCAGAACGTGTGGACCGGCGGCTGGGGCGACGGCAACGCCTATCGCTACACCCCCGATCGGAGCAGCGGCACGGCGAACCTCTCCCGGGGATTCTGGACCGTGGTGACCAACCCCGGCGGCGCGGCCGGCGCGACCGGCAACGGGCGCGGCATCGCCGCCGACGCGCGCAGCCAGAATGCCTATTTCGCCTGGATGGCGCGCGACGGCAATAATCAGAATCCGGGGTTCGTGGTGCGGATCGACGCCTCGGCGATCGCGCTGCCGAGCGGCCAGGATCGGACGGTCGACGGCAGCGCCATGCCCGGACAGAAGGTGGACGGCACCGACACCATCGGCGCCGGCCTCGATCGCGAACAGAACGTCTGGGGAATCAGCTACGGCGGCTCGGTCGCCACGCGCATCGAGGTCGATTCGGCCGGCAACATGACGCCGCCCGACCTCGCCGGCGGCGGCGCAGGGAGCGGCTGCCCCGTCGGTGGCGGCGACCGCTGCGCGCTCCAGCTCGCCGGCCACCCCGAGCCGAATCCCTACACCTACTCCGATTTCACCGGATTCGGGCTGCGCAACTTCACCAGTCCGAAGGGCTTTTATTCCTATGTCCAGAAGGGCTGCCCGGGCAACGACACGCAATGGGCGAGGATCACCTGGGACGCCGACGTCCCCGTCGGTACGACGCTCACCGTGCGCGCGCGCTCCGGCAAGGCCCCCACGCCCGACAACACATGGGGAGACTGGACGCCGCCATTCTCCACCTCGCCCGCCGTGCTCGACGCGGTGAGCGGCCCGCTGTCGCCGAATCCCGCCGACCATCTCCAGGTCGAGTTCGACTTTGCGACCACCAACTTTCACACCACTCCGAAGTTGAAGGGCTTCACGATCGACTTCATCTGCCTGAACACGATCGGCTAGAAACTCCCTTTCAAGGAGCAGCTGAATGAATCGCCTGTCGCCTCCCCTCGCCCTCGCCATCCTCTCCATAGCGTCGCCGCTCGCCGGCTGCAGCCCGCAGGCGGTGGGCGGCGGGGAACGGCTCGATCTCTCCACCGACGATTCCGGCGGCGGCCCCGGCGGGCCCGATCTCGTCGTCGCCGATGGTCCGGGCGGCGCCGATTCCGCCGGCGGCGATCTCGCGCAGCCGTCGTTCGCCCCCTGCACCAACGGCGACCCGGGCTGCATGAATTCCGCCTTCGGACCGCCCAATCGCCCCTTCCCGCTGCAGTCGGATCCCAACCCCGATCCGAACGAAGCGGACAATGGCGTGGGGCGCGACGCCGCCGGCTACATCGTGCTGGCCAGCAGCCGCACCAACTTCAACTTCGTGTGGGCGGCCAACTCCGCCGACTGGAACATCGGCACGGTGTCCAAGATCGACTCGAAGACCGTGCGCGAGGTGGGGCGCTATTTCACCGTCACCTGCTACTCCAACCCCGACGGCAGCCGCGACCAGTGCGACGGCACCAAGGGCTGCTGCTCGCGCGATGACTACCAGGGATTCACGAACCGGGGAAATGGCATGCCCGCGGGCCCGCACCAGGCGATCAACCTGACCATGAATTCGCCCTCCCGCACCGCGGTGGACTGGAATGGCGACATGTGGGTCGCCAACCGCGCCTTCGGCTTCCAGTCGTCGGTGACGAAGATCGCCAATGACGAAAAGGACTGCGTGGAGCGCAACGGCACGCCCGGGATCCAGACCTCGAGCGACGTGAACGGCGACGGCATCATCGACACCGACTGCAACGGCGACGGCATGCCCGACGACGTGGCCGACGTGAAGGCGAAGCCCTGCAGCAACGGCAAGCCGCAGGAGTTCTACGGCCTCGACGACGAGTGCGTGCTCTTCACCACCAACACCAATGTTGCCAACCAATGGGGCCGCCCGCTCGCGCTCGGCCGCGGCTCGATCGACTTCGGCCCGTCGGACGCGTGGGCGGGCACGTTCCAGGACGGCAAGTTCTTCCGCGTCGACGGCGCGAGCGGCCTCATCAAGACCCAGACCCAGGTGCCGGGCACTCCGTACGGCGCGGCGATCGACGCCTCGGGCATCCTGTGGGCGCCGCAGGTGGGGACCAACAAGCTGTTCTATTTCGACACCGCGAATCCACCGATGGTGGGGACGGCGCGGACGGCCACCTTCGGCACCGACTCCTACGGAGTCTCCCTCGACCGCGACGGCAACGTCTGGCTGGGCGGCTATCCGAGCGGCAACGCCTACCGCTACACGCCGAATCGCCAGAATGGCTTTGCCCTCCTCGGACAGGGCTATTGGACCCGCATCGACAACCCGGGAGGCGCCGCGGGCGCGAACGACATCGGGCGCGGCATCGCCGCCGACTCGCGCACCCCGCAGAAATACTTCGTCTGGATGGGCCGCCACCCGCATTTCGTGGTGCGCATCCCGGCGTCCGACATCCCGGTCCCGATGGGGAAGGACGTGGAGATCGACGGCACCAACTACCTGGCGGTGCACGTGGCCGGCGAGTCGCCCGCGGGCGCGGGTGTGGACACCGATCAGAACGTCTGGGGTCTCACCTCGAGCAACTGCGCCGCGACGCGAATCAAGGTCGACGCCAACGGCGACATCACCACCCCCGACATCGTCAACGGCCAGAATGGCGTGGGCTGCCCGGCCGGCAACGGCGACCGCTGCCCGCTCCAGATGACTGGAAAGCCCGATCCCGGCACCTACACCTATTCGGACTTCACCGGATTCGGGCTGCGCAACTTCACCAATCCGAAGGGCAGCTACTCCTATATCGTGCGCGGCTGCGCGATGGGCGACACGACGTGGGTCCGCGTGCAGTGGGACGAGGAGCTTCCACCCAATACGCACATCACGATGCACGCGCGCTCGGGGATGAACCCGCTGGTCGACAACACCTGGGGCGGCTTTACGAACGACGCCACCCTCTCGCCCGCCGACCTCTCCGCCGCGCCCCCGCTCATGCCCAATCCAGCCAATTACCTCCAGGTGGAGTTCCAGCTCACCACCACCGATCGCACGGTCACCCCGCGCCTGAAGAGCTTCGAGGTCGATTTCTCGTGCAACAACATCCCCGGCTGACGGAACATCGTCAGCCTCGGGAAACGCCGCTGTCCGCCTCGCCTGGAGCCTTGGAATGAAGAGCCTCGTCGCCGCCGCCGCCCTCGCCCTCGGAGCCCTCGGGTGCACGGAGGACAACCCCGCCTGGGAAGGGGGCGCGGCGTCGGATCTCGCGGTCGCCGATCGCCCGGGCGCGCCCGACGACTCGCGCGCGGCGGACATCGGCGGCGGGCGAATCGATTTCGGCGAGGGCCCCGACCTCGTGAACCTCGGCGGCGGCGACCTGCTGTTCGTGATCGAACCCGATCTCGCGACGGACGCGCCGCCCGATTTGGGAGCGCCCGAGATGCTCCCGCCCGCGACCGATCTCGCCTCACCGGCGGAGATCGGCACTCCGGTGGATGGCGCGGGAGCGATCGACCTCGCGGTGCCCGACCTCCCAGCGCCGGTGGACCTCGCCGGCGCGATCGATCTCGGCCCGGCGACGGACCTCGACCGGGGCGGCGACCTCGCGCCGGCCTGCGGCGCCCCCGGACAGCCCTGCTGCGCCAACAACGCG
>JAJXSP010000266.1 GCA_021784515.1 Myxococcales bacterium
GCGGGCTCACCCCTGGCCGGGCGGGCTTCGCACCCGCTGGACGACGAACGAAATTTCACGAAGTCATCGCCTCCTTCGATTCCTTTCGAACCGCATAGCCTGGACGCAACAGGAAATTCAAGCTGCCTTTCTTCACGATCGGCCGCGTTGGGCCGGCGGTCCCTCTCGCGACGCCGCGGCGACGGCGGTGGCGAGCGCGGCGATGCCCACGCGGCGTTGATGCTGAAGCTGTCGCTCAGATCCAGCGGCGGCCGAGCATCGCGATCCCCACCAACAGCACCATCGCCGAGGCGAGCGCCCACGGGTTGCCGGGAGCGTGGCGGTGGCGCAGGAGCACCGCCGGGTTGCCCTCGAGGCGCTCGAAGCGGAGCGTGCCGCCGGCGAGATCGCGCACGCCACCGACGGGGAGGTAGAAGTCGGTGACGGTGCCGGCGCGGTCGCGCGCGCGGAGCGACACGACGGGGGTCTTCTCCCACGGCCCCTCGGCGAGCACGTCGTCGACGGCGATCCGCACGCCCGAGAGGAGACAGGCGCCGCCCGCCTCCGCGGTGCACGCCTGGTCCCCGACGGACAGCCGCGCGGCCGGCGTGCGACCGGCCTGCGCGAGGAGGAGGAGGTCGGCGCCGAAGCCGCGCGAGAGCGGCCCGTTCCAGCTCACCTCCTCGACGCGCGTCGAGCCGCCCTCGCGCACCTCGAGCCGCGCGTGGATCTGGCGCGGCGATCCGTCGGGGTGCTGCTCCTCGTCGAGCCCGACCACGCGCGCCTCGCGGCCGTCGCCGAGGCCGACGAAGCGCGCGCCGAGCATCACCGGCTCGCGCTCCTCGCTCCACAGCCCGCCGACGGCGTGCGCGACGAGCGCGAGCAGGAAGGCGACGTGCATCACCGCCCCCGCGTAGACGGGGAGCGCCCGCTGCCCCGCGCGCCAGCGACGGACGACGTGATGCCACGTGCACAGCACGGTGTTGAGCGCGTACAGGCCGAGCACCGGCACGAGGAGGTAGAGCCAGGCGTAGTGGATCGACGGGGCGCGGAAGAAGGCCGTGAGATCGTCGAGCGCCGGCGCCGGGGCGCCCTCGACGTGGGCCATCACGAACGAGCCGATGGCGAGGAGGAGCACCGTCGCCTGGCCGCACGCGAGCCCGAGCCCCTGCGAGCGCAGCAGCGCCGCGAAGCCGCTCCCGTCCGCCTCGCCGTCGGCGCCCTCAGAACGCATGGCTCGACTTGCCGAAGAAGAACGACGTCCCGACGTACGCCACCAGCACCCATGCGAAGCCGACGACGGCGAGCGCCGCGGTGACCCACGGACGCGCGCGCAGCGAGGGCGTGAAGCGCACGTGCACGAAGCTCGCGTAGTGGAACCACAGGATCACCGACCACACCACCTTCGGGTCCCACAGGAAGTAGGCGCCCCAGGCCACCACGCCCCAGATCCCGCCGCAGATCATCGACAGCGACCACAGCCCGAACCCCGCAAGGCCGAGCCGCTCGACCCGCCGCAGCCAGGCCGCTTCCCGTCGCTGCGTCCACACCAGCGCCGCCGCGGCGGCCGCCGCCCAGACCGCGTACGCGAGGAACGACAGCGGGACGTGGGTCGGGTACCAGATGGTGCGCAGCGGCGGCACGGGGTAGTGGAGATCGAGGCCGAAGCGGAGCATCCAAAGCTCGCGGCCGAAGCGCTCACGGTCTGCCTCCGCGTGATCTTCAAATGGCAAAGACGGGTGGCGCGCAAGCGGGGGATCGAGTTGGGCGCTCCCAAGCGCAGCCAGAGCGCCCGCTGCGCCGCGGTCGCCTTTGTGCAGAGATTTGACTCCTCGCTCGCCCTGGACTGGCACGTCCACGCGCTCCTGTGTGATGGAGTGTTCGCGCGAGCGACGGACGACCCTGACGCCCGGCCGCGCTTTCGCCGCCTGCCTCCCCCGACCGACGACGACGTCGCCGCCCTGCTCGCGGCGATCAGCAAAGACGTGCTCGCCCTGCTCCGCCTCCGGGGCCGGCTCGATGATGACAACGACGATCCCGACGACCTCCGCACCCAGCTCGAGCTCTGCGCCGCGCGACCCCTCGCCGGCGGCCGTGGCGAGATCCCACCGCCACCACCCCTGTGCGCACGACTCGACGGGTTCTCCCTGCACGCGGCGCGGGCCATCCATGCAAATGACCGCGCTGGATTGGAGCAGCTCGCGCGCTATTGCGCACGTCCCGCGCTCGCGCTCGATCGTCTCTCGCTCACCGACAGGCCCCCCTGGAAGGGACGCGGGGGGAATCCCCCCGGGCAACGTCCGCTATCGCATGAAGCGCACCTTCTCCGACGGGAGAAGCGAGGTCGTGCTGTCGCCGCAGGACTTCCTCGCCCGCCTGTGCGCCCTGATTCCCCAGCCCCGCGTTCACCTCGTGCGCTACTTCGGGGCTGTCGGGCCCGGCGCCCGAGGGCGAGCCGCGCTCACCGGGCGACGGCGCGAAAAGCCCGCTCTCGCGCCCACCTCCCACGACGACAAACCCGCCGCGCCCCCGCCCCCTCCGGCGACCACCGAGGATCCCGACTCGCTCGGTGCACCTCCTCCCGATCCGGGTCGCGCCCGTCGACTCGATTGGGCCTCCCTGCTCCAGCGCGTCTACCAGATCGACGTCCTGGTCTGCCGTGATTGTGGCGGCCGCCTGCGCGTCATCGCCTTCATCACCGACGAGCGAGTCGCCCGCCGGATCCTGGATCACCTCGGCATCCCCCCCGTCACGCGTGCCCGCCCAGGCCCCCCTAAACAGATTTGCGGGGGGAATCCCCTCGGCCCGCCCCGGGCGCTCTCTTCGCCGCCGATCCCTGCATCGACCCGGCGCCGGCCGACTAATCGACCACGCCCATAGGGCGTGGGTTTAGGAAGGCCCCCCGAGGGGGCCGAAAAGCCAGAGCGGAACGACACGACGACGATGGACGTTCACGAAATACACGACGGATCGCTCGAAGCTCTTCGGGTCGCACGGCCAGAGGCCGTGGGTTCAGGAGCGGACTGACCGCCACTCCGCCCGCGCGCAGGCTCCCCCGCCAGCGCGCAAGGCCCTCGTCTACCCGCCGCAACCCATGACGTGAGCCAACCCACCAACCGCATCGCGACAGTAGCGCCCGCTCACCCTCCGCTCACCCACGCCCGGCCGACGTGCTACCCTCCGCCCGTGGACCGCGAGGCAACCAATTTCTCCTACACGCACGTGAGCGTGTCGAGCGAGGCCGGGTCGGTCGACGCGAATCACCCGTCCTCGCGGTTCACTCACCGCCGCGACCGCGCTCGCTGACGCGAGCCCGCCCGCGGCAGACGGCGAACTGCCCGGGCCGCCTTCCTCGATCAACACCAACCTTAGTCGCAACAATGTTCACTGCACCGACCGTCCACGTCGACATCGAGATCCTCGCTGCACTCCCTGCACTGGTAGGGCTTCCCTTCCGCGAGGAGGCGGAGCGCAACTGACCCCGGCTTGTCTCCTTCATCAACGCCCTCGGCAAACCCACGCCCGCATCTGAGGGCAAGGCGCACTGCCTCGCCCCACGGCACGGAGCGGTCACAGACATCCCGGTCCGTACCCATCCGGCCGGAGAAATCGTCCCAACTCAGACCTTGAGGCAGATCCGGTTCGACGTCGCTGCGGATTTCGCTGACGATGCTCGCCCACGCATAACGCACGTCAGAAAAGTCATCCCCCCTCGCTGCCCAAGGACCGTCTTCCCACCGTGCGCCGTCGATCGGTGGCGCCCCAAGAAGGCGATTGTGCTCACGGCGGTCTTCATGCGGTACGGGGAACTGGTGGTTCTCGTTGAACTCGCGATGCCGGCCGGGGAAATGATGGTGGATGACTTCGTTGACTAGCACCACATAGGCTAGCGACGCCGCAAAGAATGGCAGCTCGGTACGACGGACGTGGACGAGACAATCAAACGGTCTCGGGTACAGGCTCATCACAGAGAAGCCCGGCCCGTTCTCCTCCAGAACTCCTCCCACACTTTGGGTAAATGGCCGCTTCTTGGCGGTCGCGAAGAATCCACGCAGGTCGTGGGCGAAGCTGGCACGGTAGTACCCAAGAACTGTGCTCGCACTCGGAGGGGTCAGGTTCGTCACCATGTCATAGTGCTCCTCTCGCGGCTGGCCACTCGCTCGCTGCTTGCACCTCTGCTGAGCGCAGACTTGATGCCCGTCCCGACCCGCAGCGGGTCGGCGCTCTCGTGCAAGTCATCGAAATCACTTTTTCGTCGTTGCCGTGGATTTCCGCTTGGTCCGGCTCGTCCGCGCCTCTGTTTCTCGACTACGGAGCAGCTCATCGGCAACGGGACCGAGGGTCGCGGCCAACTCGGCACATGAGAGGTTCCCGGCGAGGTTGATCGACTCGGCCCTGCCACGATGCTTCGCGTGGACTCTGTTCTGTTCGAGAAGCAGGGCGCGGATCTCTTGCTTCCAAGCGGTTTCGAGACCTCGAATCGACTCCTTGGGTCGATGGCTCAAATCGAGGACGAGGAGGCAGCGCAAGACGTCGGGAAAGATGCCCTCCTCGGCAGGTGTGCCAAGCGGTCGCCTGTGGAAGTGGTCGTAGTTCTGTAACATGCGAGCGGCGAGCCCGCCCACGAACTTGCCAACCTTGAGGGCCGTAGTTTCCGCCAATACGATCACCTTGCCCGGGCCATTTCGATCATAGATGGGCAGGGGAGATTCGTTGGTGTCGAGATGCGCGTACAGCCCAAAATGGACCTGCTGCACCTCCACCGGAAACTGCTGGGCGAAGGCTTGGCCTCGCAGGCGCCAGTTGATGTTCGGGTTCTTGAAGTGCTTCGTCAGATCCTTGAGCGCCATGCTCGACCTCCTCGTCTTGGTCAGGGTAACGCACCGCTGGGCCGCCGCACAGAAGAACCATCGGGGCGGACCCCTCTGGACTCACCGGGGCATCTTGATAGACCCAAATCGCGCCGGCATCGAACGCCGCCCGAGCTTCTGCCTGCTGCGCCACGCCGTGATCCTCAGCTCCTCTTCGCCGTAGCTCACGGCCCCGATAACGTCGAACGCGTCGTCAGGCAGACAAATGTCGGCCAGCGTCGCGCCCTCCGGCGCCGGGGCCATCACGAGCACCGGTACGTTGAGTACGGAGGCCGCGGCCGCGAGGTCGTCGATGAGTCGCTCGGGTGCCCTCGTTGGAATTGCCGGCAGGTCGTCGATGACGACCGCTTGCACGTCGTGGGTCAGTGCGGCGAGCAGCTCGCCGATCGATCCGCGCCCGACCAGCCGCAAGGGCGCCGCTTCGAGCCGAGGCACGGCCCTCGTGATCTTGACCCAATCCTCCACGTCGAGGTCGCCATTGCGGAGCGCGACCGGGTGGACTCGGGCGACGTCGGCGAGGAAGCGCTGGGCCAGCACGGCTTCGGAGCCGTGTGGCGACGCGAACAGGGTGTTCACGCAGCGAGCGACCGCGAGCTTCGCGGCGATGTGTACCAGCAGCGGCCCCGTGGGTTTCGCCGGCCCGATGAGGGCGTGAAGCGAACCCGGTCGCAGGAGGTCGATGAAGTGGTCAACAGACTGTGGTTCGGGGATGCGCTCGCGCCCGGGGGCGCCCTCGAAGGCACGCTCGGTTGCGCGGACTGCTACGCTGAGCGCGCGGTTGATGTCCATCCCTGCGCTCCGATTCTTCGAGGTCTCGTCGAGAACAACCATTTGTTCCTCCTTGGTTCGCCGCTGAAGACGACCGACCGGCAGCGTCGAGGGTGGCCGCCGCACCCGCACCTGATCGGCGCTCTACTTCATCTTCACCAGCCCCATCTGGCAGAGCTGCTCGGGCTGGCTGCCGTCGACCTCTGGCACGGTCTCGAAGCCCTCGGTGGCGAGTCGGAGGCGTTGCGATTCGTCGCCGAAGGAGAGGCTCGCTTCGCCGTCGGTGAAGTTCTCGAAGCGGTAGGGGACATCCTCGTTGACCGACAACTGGCGGAACGCGCCGCAGCAGGTGTGCCTGCCGGAGACCCTGCGCACCGTGCCGGTGCTCGCGTCGCTGGGACGGAGGACGAGGCGGCAGGCGGCGGCGATCTGCTTGGCGTGACCGGCCTCCGAGGCGGCGCAGCCGTCGCAGCCGCGCGCGACCCCGCGCCACCCGCCCGCGAGGTGGGCGAGCGTGGTGGTGAAGCTCGGCGGGGGATTCTCGATGCGAGCCGCCGGAACGATCGCGGCGGCGGGCGCCTTGGACGTGCCACGGATGCTGTCGACCCCACCGCGTACGAACCAGCCGAGGATGAGGCCGGGGATGAAGCCGGCCATCACGAGCGCGCCGAGAAGCGTCCTGAGAAAGTCGATCACGGTTGCCTCCTACCCCGGTTGCAGAACGGCGACGACCCGGGCCACGGGCCGATGACCAGCGTCCCACGACCGGCGAGGCGATTGCCCGCGACCCGCTCGAACGCCGCCGCAGCCGCCGCGCAGTCGGCGTTGCAGAGGTGTTCGAGGTGGACGAGGAGCGCCTCGACGTTCCTGACGAAGAACGTGTCCCGGTGGCAGCTCACGGTTGGCCCGTCGACGGGGTCGTCGCCCATTCGCCGTGGTACTCGGGGTACGTGGTCTCGACCTCGGCGATTGCCTCGTCGACCGTTTGCGCATCGAGCGGATAGAGGAACCAGCAGGAATACCCGCCGGCCCGCGGCCTCCCGACGTGATGCACCGAACCCGGTTCGAGGAGCCACCCAGAGACCGACGCGAGCACTTCGATCTGCGCGTGGATGAGGCGCGGCTGGTACGGACGCGGCCCGATCGCGAGGACGCGCACGATGCCGCGGATGCCCGGTGGCTCGCTGAACCAGCAGAGTCGACCGACGAGTTCCTCGACGCGGTGCGCGTGGTTCTGGTCGTTCATCGGGAGGTCTCCTTTCCTTCGCTTGCGAGTGGCGCGAGCCCTGTTAGTGTCAGAGGCACCGGAGGCGAGCACCGATGGCGAACACAAGGCGAGGGCCGGATAGGCCGATTCACCCTTCGACCGTGGCGGCCCGCGCGGCCATCAACGCGAAGCGGGACGCGCGGATCGCGGCAGGGTCGGAAGAGCCGCCGAGCGGGCCAACCAACGCCCCGAAGGCGAAGCCGAACAAGCGGCGCAAGAAGTTCCACGACTCGTTCACCGTCAGGCTCGACTCTGAAGAGGGCGTGTGGCTCAGGAAGGTCGCAACGGCCAGTGGCCTCACCATCTCGAAGTACATTCGGCACCTCCTGCTGGAGCACCTCCCCGACCGGCCCGACTAGCCGCCGGCAAGGCGCGGCTCGCCGCGGCGGGAGTGCCTCCGCGGGGGTGGAAACCAACGCATAGCACAAGGCTCGGTCCAGATTCATGGCTCGTTGTCTTACAAATGCGTTTTCTTGCGGGGCTTCGGTTTGCGGCGCCGCGTCGCTTGCGGCGCCAGCCACGGACGGCCCCTGCGGCGCCCTGCGGGGCGGCCCACACGCCCGCACGAGCTGCGCGCGACGTCGATCGCGGCGGCGCCGTCGTGCCCGGCGGGGTCTCGCTCGTAGACTCACGAAGCGCCTCCCTCGAAGCGCTGCGCCCCTCCACGGTCCATGCGATCGTTGGGCGCGCGCAGACACCACCCAGCGGCGGGGCGGCGTACTCTGTCCCGCGATGGCAGCATCGCTCGGAGTCGCCGTGGCTCTGGTGATCGCGCCCGCGCTGGCCGGCGCGCGCTCGCACCTCGCGGCCGATCGCATCGAGGCGGGCGGCCTCGTACTCGAACGGCTGTCATGCGACGTCGACGATCCGGCCCCAACGCCCGCCGCGCTGCTCGCGGCGCTGCCGAGGCGCCGGCTCCTCGCGTGTGGCGCCCGCGCGTTCGCCGTCGAGATCGAGTGGACCAAGACGGCGATGAAGCGCGCCAACACCGGGGACGGGCGCCCGACCGAAAAGCGGTGCATGGAGCGCGAGCTGATGCGGGCGCGGTTGCCGACGTCCGGCGCCTGCACCCTCACGCTGCGCCTCGGCGATGGCCACGAGGCCCACTGGCCCGACGACGTTCGCGCCGCGCTCGATCAGCACCTCGACGCGCCCGCCGTCCGGCACCTGATCGGCTCGCTCGCCGGGATGCGCCGCACCGACGACACATTCGAGAATGGCGACTTCTACTACCAGTTTCAAAGCGACGGCGTGTCGCTCCACTTCCACGCGGACGAGGTGCTGGTCGGCATCATCCTGTCCGGGCCGGCGGACATCACCGCCGACGCCTTCGCAGGCACGCTGGACGGTGGAGTGACGCTCCGTGATCGTCGCGCCACTGTCGAGGAAAAATGGGGCGCCCCGACGCGTACCGGTGGGGGTGGCTTCATCGGCGTGTGGGCGCTCTACGCGAATGCATGGCGAGTGAGCTACGAGGACACGAAGGGGCGCGATCGGCAGTCGCACATCCACGACGTGGCGATTTCGCGAAGCGAGGTCCGGGCGCGCTGATCTTGACGGCGGCCGCGCTGGCGGCGGACCTTGAACAGATGAGTCACCTACTCGCTCGCCTATGGCTCCTGTCGGTGGACATCGCGCGCGACGAGTCGGACGCCGCGGCCACGCTCACCGAGACGGAGCGCAACGTCGCCATCACCGTCCTCCTCGTCGGGCTGGTGATGG
>JAJXSP010000267.1 GCA_021784515.1 Myxococcales bacterium
TCACCACGGCGTGGGCGGGCAGCGGTGCGAGATCGATCCGCGAAGCGTCGGGCGAAAGGCCGCGCGGCGTGGCGTCGACGAGCGCGTCCACCTCCGGCAGCAGCGCGCCGAGCGCGTCCCAGGCCACGAGCGGCAGCGTCCGTTCGTCGAGCGAGAGCGTGCGCGGCGAGCGGCCGACCACGGTCACCTCCGCGCCACCGTCGAGGAGCGCCGCCGCCGCCGCCCGCGCCGCGCCGCCCGCCCCGAGCAGCGCCACGCGCGCGCCGGGGAGCGCGAGGCTCGCCTCCTCGAACAGCATCCGCGCCCCGTGGACGTCGGTGTTGAGGCCGCGCGGCGGGCCGTCCCCGTCGAAGACGAGCGTGTTCACCGCGCCCACCCGAGCCGCCTCGGCGTCGGGGAGCGACAGCGCGAACGCCGCCTCCTTGTGCGGGATCGTGACGTTCAGCCCGACGAAGCCGAGCGCCGCGGCGCCGCGGATCGCCGCCCCCAGCCGCTCCGGCGCGACCGCGAAGGCGCCGTAGGTCCAGTCGAGCCCGAGCGCGCCGAGCGCCGCCCCCTGCATCGCCGGCGAGAGGCTGTGCGCCACCGGCCACCCGATCACGCCGAGCAGCCGCGTGCGCGCCGAGAGGATCACTCGTCGCTCTCGTCGTCCACGCGCTCGACGCGCGCGCCGAGCTGCCCGCGCCCGAGCCGCACCTCGATCGGATCGCCCGGGCGCACGTCCGTCGCGCGCGCCACCACGTGCCCGCCCGGTCCCAGCACGAGGCCGTAGCCGCGCTCCAGCACTCGCAGCGGCGACATCGCGTCGAGCTTGCCGCCCGCCTGGGCGAGCGTGCGGCGGCGGCGGTCGACCCCCTGCTGCATCGCAGCATGGAGGCGGCGCTCCAGGTCGGGCAGCACCTTGTGCGCCTCCGCCAGCTCGCGCTGCATCGCAACATGAAGGCGCCGGTCGAGCTGCGGCAGCTCGCGGTGCGCCCGCTCCACGTGGGCCCGCGGCGGCGCCCGGAGCCGCCCGTCGAGATCGGCGAGCGACCGTCGCTGGGCGGCGAGGCGCGCCCGCGGGTGGAGCTGGTCGAGCCGGCGGTCGAGCGCGCGCCCCTTCGCCCGCCGCGCGTCGATGCTTCGGCGCAGCAAAACCGCCGCGTCCGCCACCTCGGCGTCAAGCCGCTGGCGCGCCTCCTCGATCCGCCGCCGCGCCGCCGGAGCGAGCCGGGTGCGCAGCTCCGACAGCTCGCGGTCGAGCCGCGCGTGCTCGCGCACCGCCAGCTCGGCCGCCTGCGAGGGCGTGGCGGCGCGGACGTCGGCGACGAAGTCGGCGATGGTGACGTCCACCTCGTGGCCCACCGCGGAGATCACCGGCACGCGGCAGGCGGCGATGGCGCGGGCGACGCGCTCGTCGTTGAAGGCCCACAGGTCCTCGATCGATCCGCCGCCGCGGCCGACGATGATCAGGTCCACGTCGGGCTGGCGCGCCAGTGCGGCGATGGCGCGCACGATGTCGGGCGGCGCGCCCTCGCCCTGCACCTGGCAGTGGGCGATCAGGAGCCGCACCGGCGCGCGCCTGGTCGCCACGCGGATGATGTCGCGCACCGCCGCTCCGTCGCGCGAGGTGGCGACGCCGATGCGGCGCGGCAAAAAAGGCAGCGCCCGCTTGCGGGCCGGATCGAACAGCCCCTCGGCCTTGAGCTTCGCCGCCAGCTGCTCCTTCGCCAGCTGGAGCGCGCCGAGCCCGACCGGCTCGACGAGGTCCACCGCGAGCTGGAAGCGGCCGCTCCGCTCCCAGATCGTCAATCGTCCCCGGCAGCGCACCTTCTGCCCGTCGGCGAGGCGGAACTTGAGGCGGCCGTAGGCGGCGCTCCAGATCACCGAGGGCAGCTGCGCGTCGGCGTCCTTCAGCGTGAAGTAGCAGCTGCCGTTGTAGGGGCGGCAGTTCGACAGCTCGCCCTCCACCCACACCGACGGGAAGTGCGCCTCGAGCTTGCGCGAGGCGAGGTGGACGAGCTCGGCGACCTTGTAGGTGTGCGGCTCCTCGAGCGCCGGCTCTCGCCGCTTTGCAGCAATTCCTTGCTGCATCGCGGGAACCTCCGGGGCCGCCGCCCGCTTCGGCGCGACGGCGGGACGGGCGGTGAAGAGGTCGCCCTGCGTCGGGGCCGCGGGCTTGTCGCCGGTCTTGTTATCGGGGGCCATGCCGCGTCATCGCTGTCCCCGATACAGCGCCGCGTTCTGCTTCACCGTCTCGAGGTCGTGGTGCGCGCGAAGCTTGGCCTGCTCCCACTCGGCGCGCACCTCGCTCCAGCCCCACCGCCCCTTGTCGTCGCGCGCGAAGTGGAACACCGAGCCGCCCTCCCGCCACACCGTCGCCTCGCCCTCCTTGCCGCGCACCGAGCCGACGGGCTGGCCGGTGCCGGCGTACATGCGCTTGCGGATCTCGGCGAGCCGCTCCTTCACTCCCTCGACGCCGCGGAAGTAGCGGCGCGCCTGCTCCTCGGGCTCCTCGCAGGAGGGCGGAATGCGGGCGAGGGCGCGGTCGCGATCGGCGGGCGGGTAGGCGTCGAGCACGAGGTGGCGCATCTCGCGCTGGTCGCGCTGCACCGACTCGATCGACCACTGCGTCGCCGTGTCGAGCGCGTCGAACAGCCGCGCCGCGTCGTCCTTGTCGCACGCCTTGAGCAGGCGCATGTAGGCCTCGTCGGCCGAAACCGCGGGCGGGTCCTGGCAGCCGGCGACGGCGAGGAGGCAGGCGAGGAGCAGCTCGCGCACGTTCAGTCGATCAGCCCCGGATCCGCCGGCGGCGCCTTCTTCGGCTTCGCGACGGCCCGGCCCCGCGGCCGCTCGAACACCGCCATCGTGCCGCCCTTGCGCGGCAGCTCGCCCACGAAGCGCCACCCCTCCTTGGCGAAGCTATTGAGGAGCTTGTCGGCGTCCTCGTCGGTGAGCACGTCCGACATGGCGGCGCTCTGGTACTCCATCGTGGCGCTCCCACCGTAGTTCTGGGCCTCGGCGGGGCGCACGCCGTCGCGCGCCACGACGCCGATCGCGCCGCCCACGAGCAGGGAGAGCGCGCTCACGCCGATGACCTTGATTCGCATGGTTGCCTCCTATAGGCCGGCGAAGATAGCAGAGGCGACGATCCGCCGGAACCCGCCGCCTGTCCGGGTGTCACTTTGATGCTAGGATGCGCGCCGATCCGATGTCCGACGACAACAGGCCAGGAGACAGCGGGTCGCCGGCTGCTCCCGATGGCGTCCCTTCCGGCGTCGATCCGCCGGGTGAAGCGGGCGCCGCCGCCGACCTCGGGCGCCTCCCGCCGTCGCCGCGGCGACGCAGCCCGGCGATCGCCGTCGCGGTGATCGGGCTCGGGGGGCTGCTGCTCGTCCACCAGCTCGACGATACGCGCTACGCGCTGCGATCTTCGTCACCGGTGGAGCTGGGCGACGCCCGCGCGCTTTCGCCGTCGCTGCTCGTCGACAACACGCTGGTGGCGGTGCGCGGTCAGCCCGACCTGCGCAACGCGCTCCTCTTCGAGCCGAAGGGCGACCGCTACCGCCGCGCGTTCTACCGCCTGCTCGGTACGAACACGCGCCTGCTGGTGCGCGCCGAGGAGACCTCGAGCCGCCACGAGGTCGGCGACCGCCTCGTCGGGCGGCTGCGCCGCTTCGATCGGATCCCGTGGGCGGAGCAGCTGCGCGACTACTACGCGCAAAAGGTGAAGTCGACCCGCTTCGTCGATCTCGACCGGCTCAAGTCGCGCCTCGCAGACGGCAAGACGCCGCTCGCCGACCGCGCGGGCGATCCGCTCGACCTCGGGCCGGGTGACGCGATCGGCCTCGAGGTGGATTTCCCGGCGGACCTGCTGGTGTCGCTCCCGCGCAAGCAGTTCCCCGTCGAGGAGGACGCGCGCCACGAGCTGTCGCGCCTCGGGGTGCCGGTAGGGTCGGGGACGACGACGAACGACTGGTACATCTTCGTCGTGCGCGTCGATCCGGCGCGGCGCGACCCGCTCCTCAAGCAGCTCGACGAGAAGGAGTGGCCCTTCGCCGCGCGCCGCGAGCGCCTCACCGCGACGCTCGGCGACCTGCGCCTCGACGGCGACGGACTCTCGCTCGCCTGGGACGCGAAGAACCCGACGGAGTGGAGCGCCGTCGGTGGGGCGCTCGTCCCGCCGTCGCCGCCGCCCGCGCGCACGCAGCTGCCGTGGGCGCGCGTCGCCTCGGTGCAGGTGGCCGCTCCGATCCGGATCCCGCCCGACGCCTTCATCCTGGTCGAAAACGAGCTGCCCTCCGATTACCGCTGGACGCTCGTCCTCGACGGGGTGCTCGCGCTCTTCCTTGCATTCAATGCCTGGCTGCTCATCCATCGCCTGCGTCGGCCGCGCGACCCGGAGTCGGCGCAACCCGGACCATGACGAACACGCCGCTCCTCCGCATCTTCGACACGCTCACCCGCAAGAAGATCGACTTCCAGCCGCTCGACCCCGCCAACGTGCGGCTCTACGTCTGCGGCCCGACGGTCTACAACTTGATCCACATCGGAAACGCGCGGCCGCTGGTCGCCTTCGACGTGGTGGCGCGCCACCTCCGCCGGCGCTTCCCGAAGGTCACCTACGTCCGCAACATCACCGACGTCGAAGACAAGATCATCAAGCGCGCCGCCGAGAGCGGCGAGGATCCGACCGCGCTGGCGACGCGCTTCGCCGCCGAGTTCCACCGCGACGCGACGTCGCTCGGCTGCCTGCCGCCCGACGTGGAGCCGCGCGTGACCGGCCACATGGCGGAGATCATCGCGCTGATCGAGGACCTCGTGCGCCGCGAGGTGGCCTACGTCGTCGACGGGGGCGGCGCGGGGAGCGACGTCTACTACTCCGTGCCCGCATTCGCGCACTACGGCGAGCTGTCGGGGCAGCCGCTCGACCAGCTGCGCGACGGCGAGCGCGTCGGCCAGGGCGAGCGCGAGCGCAAGCGCGACCCGCTCGACTTCGCGCTGTGGAAGGGGGCGAAGCAGGGCGAGCCGGCGTGGCCGTCGCCGTGGGGCCCCGGCCGCCCCGGTTGGCACATCGAGTGTTCGGCGATGGCGGAGAAGTACCTCGGCCCGACGTTCGATCTCCACGGCGGCGGCGTCGACCTCGTCTTCCCGCACCACGAGAACGAGCGCGCGCAGTCGCAGGGGCACAACGGCGACGGCACCTTCGCGCGCTACTGGCTGCACAACGGCTTCGTCAACTTCAACGACAAGAAGATCGCGAAGTCCGACGAGACGATGCGCCACCTCCTGAAGACGGCGTTCATCGTCCGCGTCCTCGTCGAGAAGCACGGCGGCGAGGCGCTGCGCTACTTCCTTTTGACGACGCAGTACCGCCACCCGATCAACTTCGAGGTCTACGACCAGGGCGACGAGCTGCGCTTCCCGGGCCTCGAGGACGCCGAGCGTCAGCTCGAGTACGGCTACCTCACGCGGCGACGGCTCGACGAGCAGCTCTCCGTCGGCAAGGACGCCCCCACACAAAGCGGCGGGCCGATCGCGGACGAGGCTTCGGGCTGGCTCGACGAGCTCTCCGCGGCGCTCGACGACGACTTCAACACCGCCGGCGCGCTCGCTGCATTGCAGCAAGGGTTGTCGGTGGCGAACCGGCTGCTCGACGGCAAGCTCGCCGCGCCGAAGGACGTGAAGCGGCGCACGCTCAAGCGGCTGCAGGGCGATCTCGCCATCGCCTCGTCGGAGCTGGGGCTGCTCGAGGCCAACCCGGTCGAGTGGCTGGGCGCGCATCGCACCCGCCGCGCCGCCGCGAAGAAGCTCGACGTGGCGGCGATCGAGGCGGCGATCGTCGAGCGAGCGGCGGCCCGCGCGGCGAAGGACTTCGCGCGCTCCGACGCGCTCCGCGACCGGGTGAAGGCGATGGGTGTGGAGCTGATGGACACGCCCGCCGGCACCACCTGGCGCGTCGCCGACTAGGGTCACTCCCAGACCTGCACGATCCTCTGGGGCGGGCCGCCGGCGCAGGGGATGGAGTTCCTCGTCGCGTCGCTGCTACTTCCCCGCGCGCTTCTTCGCCTCGCCGACCCACGACGCCGTCGGGTAGTGCTCGACCAACGTGCGGTACACCTCGGCGCGATCGACGATCTTCGCGTCCTCCCACAGCCGCTCGAGCGCCTCGTGGCGCAGCGGGCTGTCGGGCCACGCGGCGAGGAACTCCTCGAGGCCCATCACGCGGCTGCCGGGTGGCTGCTCGAGCGCGAGGTCGAGGCTCGATCGCTCGCGCGCCAGCCGCATCGGCTCGACGTCGGGCCCCTTGGGCCAGCGCTTGAGGTAGGCGCGCGTCCAGCGCAGCGTCTCCTCGGCGGGGCCGGCCTCGGCGAGCGCGCGCACGCGTGCCTGCATGCGCTTGGCGATGGCGTCCGGCGGCGGGCACACCGTGCGCAACGCCTCGCTGCCGCAGGTGCGGGCGAAGCTGTCGTCGAGCGTCACCGCGGCCGCGAAGACGATCGCCTCGGCGATCGCCTGGTCGGTCTCGCGATCGATGCCCACGTCGTCGAGGTGGTTCTTGCGGAAGTCCTCGCACAGCGCGCCGAGCTTGGCCGCCTCGGGGAGCGGGATCTTGTTCACGTCGTCGCGACGGTGCTGCACGCACCCGTGGGCGAGCACGTCCTGCTTGCGCCCCTCGCGCAGCTCGCCCTTGTCCTCCTCGCGCTGGCGGCAGTCGCGCACCACGGCGGCGAACCACTCCTCGACGGAGTCCACGTCCGGGTAGTGGAGCGCCGCCGGCGAGACGTGCTCGCGGGCGTGCGGGCCGATGAAGACCTCCTCGCCGCCATGGCTGGCCTTGGCCTCCCCGGCGAGCGCGCGGAACTTGGCGCAGCTCGGCAGCGGCCCGTCGGGGCGCATGAGCTCGCCGAGGCCGACGTAGCAATCGAGCTCCTTCTTCTTGTCGCCGAGGCACTGCTGGAACAGCCCCGCCGCGCGCTGGTGCTCGCCGGCGGCGGACGCCTGCACCGCCGCCTGCAGCGGCGTCATCGCGCACCCGGCGACGGCGAACACACACAGCCCCGAGGCGACCGATCCCGCAATCGTTCGTCGCATCGGGCGAGGATCGGCGCGGCGGGCGATCGCGTCAAGCGCGCTCGCTCCGTCGGGCCGGGAGCGGATTCAGCGGTGGTAGACGGGCCGCGCGACGGTGGTGGCGTGCGGGACGGGCCGCGCGACCGTCGCCCCCGCGTGCGGGACCGGCCGCGCAACGTAGACCGCGTGCGGCGCCGGCACGAAGACCGCGCCCGGAAATGCCGCCATCGGATAGTACGGGTCGTACCACCACATCGGTCCCCACCCGATCCCCATCGCGAAGGCGCCGCCGTAGTACGTCTCGTAGGTCTGCTGGTCGACCGCGTAGCGCTCGAACGGCGTGCGCTCGGCGACGGGGCGCAACGGCGTCTGCACGTGCGTCAGCACGTCGAATTCGGGCAGCTGGCTCGCCTTCTGGATGCCCGGCGGCAGCGCGTAATACAGGTCGATGGTGCGCTTCTGTCCCGGCGCGATGGAGACGAGCGGCGCGCCCGGCACGTCGGTGTTCACGTAGGTCGGGCTCGAACGCCCGTGACCGGGCACCACCGCGAGCTGTTGCCGCGTGTCGAGGGTCCAGGGCGCGATGTCATCATTGTTGGCGACCACCAGCCGCGCGTGGAGCATGTCGAGATCGCGGTCGCCGACCTGCACCTTCACGACGCCGAACGTCGCGACCGTCAGCGAGCCGTGGGGCGACTCGGGCGGGATCGGATAGAGCGACGCGGGCCGCCCGCCGGTCTGCGCCGTCACTTCCTGGGTGGGCCGATAGACGTACGCGGGCGCGCAGCCGGCGAGCGCGACCGCGAGGACGAACGAGGTCAGCCTCTTCATCGCAAGCGCCTCCGCCGTCGGTGAGCTGCATGGCGCGGGCCCGCCTGCCCCGCCCGTGTGCTACCCTCCCGCAGCCCGAGCGACCGCCTGCTCGCCGAGGACGCCCGCCGGGACCACACCCGATCGAGGTGAGCCATGGAGTTCGAGACCATCCTCCGCGACGCGGCCGCCTGGCGCGCCGCCGATCCCGATCCCATTACCGTCGCCGAGCTCACCGCGCTTTTGGCGCAGCCGCGCGACCACGAGGTCGAGCTGCGCGATCGGTTCGGCGCGTCGCTGGAGTTTGGCACCGCCGGGTTGCGCGGCGTGCTCGGCGCCGGGCCGAACCGGATGAACCGCGCCGTGGTCCGCCGCACCACCGCCGGCCTCGCGCGCTACCTGCTGGCGAAGGTGCCCGAGGTGAAGGAGCGCGGCGTAGTGGTCGGCCGCGACGGGCGGCGCATGAGCCCCGAGTTCGCCGACGATGCGGCGCGCGTCCTGGCTGCGCACGGCATCCCGGCGCTGGTGTTTCCGACGCCCGTGCCGACGCCGCTGGTCGCCTTCGCCACCACCCACCTGCGCGCCGCCGCGGCGGTGATGGTCACGGCCAGCCACAATCCGCCCGAGTACAACGGCTACAAGGTCTACTGGGGCAACGGGGCGCAGATCATCCCGCCGCACGATCGCGGCATCGCCGCGGCGATCGACGCCGTCGAGCCGGCCAACCAGGTGCA
>JAJXSP010000268.1 GCA_021784515.1 Myxococcales bacterium
CGGTGACGCGCTCCTCACGCTGGCGTTCGAGACGCTCGCGGCCGCGCCCACCGACGACGCCGTCACCGCCCTCAAGCTGGTGCGCCTCCTCGGCGAGGCGACCGGATCGCGCTCCGGGATCATCGGCGGCCAGGGTCTCGAGCTGCAGACCAACGTCGACCTCGACGCGTACCACATGCAGAAGACCTCGGCGCTCTTCCGCGCCGCCGCCGCCGGGGGCGCGCTCGCCGCCGGCCGCGAGGACGAGGTTGCGCGCTGGTCGCGCTTCGGCGAGCTGATCGGTCGCGCCCTGCAGCTCGCGGACGATCTCGACGACTGTCTCTCGACGGCGGAGATGCTCGGCAAGCCCGTCGGGCAGGACGAGATGAACGGCCGCCCGAATGCCGTCAACACCTTCGGCGTGGGCGACGTGCGGCAGACGCTCGGCCGGGCGATGGCCGAGGCGATCGCGCTGCTCGGTCCGCCGTCGGCGGCGACGCGTCCGCTCCGCGATCTCGTCGAACTCTGCGGCGGTCGCTACCGCTGACCGCGCGCGGCGCCCTCGCTGGCGGGGGCGATCGCGCGTGTTACGTTGGCGGCGATGCGTTGGGCGTTCCCCGATCCGAGGGAGGAGCTGCCCCGCCGCAAGGTGATCCGGCGGATCGACGGCTGGTGGCGCGAGTTCGCCTCGCGCGCGGCGCGCGTGGGCGAGCTGCTCCGCGAAGGCGGCGACTGGGATCTCGTGGCCTGGATGAACGAGCGCCTCGAGGCGATCAGCGATCACCTCGCCTGGGAGTTCGTCGACGGGCGTGACGGAGCGCTGCGCCTGGTGATCACCCCCGAGGGGCAGCGCCGCCTGCGCCCGCTGGTGGACGTGCTGCTCCGCCGCGCGCCGCGGATCCCGGGCTGGGAGTTCCACGCCTTCCGCCTCCCCGAGGAGCTGGACCAGGCGGAGCTCGCCGTGGAGCAGCGCACCGGCCTGCGCTTCGAGGAGCTGCGCGTGCGCGCCACGCGGTCGCCGGGCGGCCTGATCGATCTCGCCTGGACCTCGCCGGCCTGCGCCGGCCCCGACGACGAGCGCGCCGGCCAGGCGGCCTTTCTCGCCACCCTGGCGCTGCTCGGCGAGCGGTGCGTGGACCAGTGGATCGGCGCGATCCTCGTCGAGCGCGCGGGCGACGGCGCCGGCGGCGATCCGCCCGAGGCGCTGCCGGAGCGCGTGCGCGCCTCGATCGACGCGGCCCGCGCGCGCCTGCCCGAGTCCGCCTGCCACCGCTTCTGCGACGAGGCGCGCTGGTCGATCTACAGCCTCGATTCCGATCCCGCCGTCGCCGCCGGCGGATCGACGCCGCCCGACGACTGGCCGCGCCAGCACGACCTCCTCGTCGGGCGGACGATGCTCCCCGAGATGTGGGTCGCGGCGCGCCGCGGGGGCCGTTTCTCGTCGTGCCGCTTCTCGCGCGCCGGCGAGACCTTCTGCTACCTCAAGATCGACGGCGCCGGCGGCACGGGCGATCGCCTCGCCGGCCGCAGCGCGATCGAGGACGCGGTGAACGCCACGCTCGTGCCCGCGGGGCTCGGCTGCAGCGTCGGGGGCGGCACCGGGCTGCGCTACTCGTACATCGACCTCGCGCTCACCGACGTGCCGGCCGCCGCCGCCGCGCTCCGCGAGCCGCTCCGCGCGCGGGGCGTGCCGCTGCGCACCTGGCTGCTGTTCCACGACGACGAGCTCGGCGACGAGTGGATCGGGGTGTGGGACGACACGCCGCCGCCGCCCTGATCACCGGCGGGTGAAGCTCTTGAGGAGCAGGAAGTCGTCGGGCTTCACCCAGCGCAGCGACGGCGGCGCGCCGGCGAGGACCTGATCGACGAGGTCGAGGATCACGAGCGGCCCTCGGTCGCCGCGCGTGTACTCGCTGCCGGTGAAGACGTACTCGCGCCCGACGAGGCGCTGCGCCGCGGCCGCGATCAGGTCCTGCCCGAAGTACATGTACGAGTAGCAGGAGAGGAACGCGACGAGCTGGAACGGCACCCGGCCCAGCTCGTCGCCGATCGCGCCCGGCGTCGCGCCGACCTGCTCGGCGATCCGCGCGAGGCGGAAGTTCTCGCCGATGCCGGAGTGGCCGGCGTAGACGATCACCTGGTCGTGCCCGAGCGCGTCGCGCTCGATCGCCCAGTGCCCGGGCGGGCGCGGGCCGAACACGTCGGTGAGCGAGAGGAAGGCGCGCACGCGGACCGCGCGGCCGCTGCGACGGAGCCGGCCCGACACGGTGACGCGCAGGGCGTCGCCCGCGACGGCCGCCTCGTGGGCGCCGACCTCCATCACCAGGCCGAGGTCGCGCAGCATGGAGAGGAAGAAGCGGGTGCCGCGCTCGCGCTCGCCGTCGAGCGCCGCCGCCACGCGCTCGCCCAGCGGGCGGCCTGCGCCGAGCGCGTCGGCGAGCGTAGCGGGCCCGAGATCGGTGTACGAGTGATCGAGCGCGCCGATGATCACGGTGACGCCGAGCGGGCCGTCGCCCTCGAGGCCGCGCCGCACCTCGGAGAAGTCGGACGACGGCGACGCGAGCCGCTCCATCTTCAGGGTGCGCGCGAAGTAGTCGCGCTCGGGGACGAGCAGGGCGCGGCAGTCGAACGGCCGGCCCGCGTCGTCGGGGCCGTGGCGATCGGGCTGCCAGTCGTACCAGTAGTAAAAGGGCAGCGGCAGGTCGGCGAAGTCGTCGTCGGAGCAGGGCGTGGTGATCGCGCGGTCGTCGAAGTAGCGCATCGGTCGCCGCTCCTTCGCCGGCACGTGCCAGTACATCAGCCACGGGTCGGCGGGGAGCATCACCCGCACCTCCGACGAGGCGGGCCGCGCGTCGCCGCACACGGCGAGCTTGAAGCGGATGCGGTAGTCGACGATCAGCGCCTCGTCGCCGGCGGCGATCGCGCCGCGTTCGATCGCGCGCGCCGTGTAGCGGTCGGTGATGGCGAGGCGCGGGTCGGTCTCCTTCCAGTCGAGGACGAGGTCGCGCCCGTAGCGCCCGACCGTCTTCGACGTGACGGTGATCTCGGGCGCCTCGGCCGACAGCACCACGCGCATCGCCCGGTGCGCCTCCGCGTTGGTGCGCAGCCACCCCCACACGTACTTCTCCTGCTGGAGGATCGCGGCGCGGACGTTCTCGTCCTCGGAGAGCTTCTCGTCGAGGAACCCGCGCGAAAGGACGATCCGATCGTCGAGCGTGGCGACGTACTCCCCCGCCTGGCGGGGACAGGTGATGGCCTGAAGGTCGGCGGCGACGCCCGCGGCGATCGCCCGCGGCGCGAGCGCCAGGAGCACGAGCCCACCGAAGGCCAGACGCGCCATCGATCAGCGCCGCTTGAAGAGCTTCGGCAACGTCCCCCAGGCCGCCGCGGTGAACACCATCGCCATCGCGAAGAAGCCCCACCCGAGCGATGCGTGCCCGGCGATCACCATCGCCGTCCCGGCGCCGATCCAGGCGGCGCCGATCACCCCGAGCGCGACGCGCCGCCCGAGGCGCTCGGCGGCGTGCCCGAGGCCGGGGTCCTCCACGCGCACCTTGAGGCGGCCGCGCCGCAGGTCGTCGAGCACCTCGGCGGCCAGCGGCGGCAGGTCGACCGCGGCGCCGGAGAGCTTGTTCGCCGCCCGGAGCATCTTCGCGCCGACGCGCTCGGGGCTGTAGCGCTTCCAGAGCAGCTTGAGGAAGAACGGCCGCGCCTCCTCGAAGACGTCCAGCTCGGGGTAGATCGACTTGCCGATCCCCTCGATCGTCATCAGCGACTTGCCGACCATGAGCATCTCGGGTGGCATCTCGATGTCGAACTTCACCGCGCCCTGCACCAGATCGCGGATCAGCGCCGCGAGCTGGATCTCCTTGATCGGCTTTCCGAGGTGCGCGTCGGCGACGCCGGCGACGTGGGCGCGGAAGGCGTCGCGGTCCACCTTTTCGCGCGGGCGCCCCATCGCCAGCAGCGCGTCGGACAGCTCGTCGATGTCCTTCTTGATCGCCGCCATCATCAGGTCGACGGCGCGGTCGCGCAGCTCCGACGAGAGCACGCCCACCATGCCGAGGTCGAGCAGCCCGACGATCGGCGCTTCGGGCGTGCCGAGGATGCGGATGTTGCCGGGGTGCGGGTCGGCGTGGAACAGCCCGTCCTCGAAGATCATCTGCGCGATCACGCCGACGGAGTCCTTGGCGATGCGCTCGCCGGAGTAGCCCTTCTGCATTGCCTCGGGGATCTTCAGCCCGTCGAAGAACTCCGCCACCAGCACCTTCCGCCCGGAGACCTCCTTGAACACGCGCGGGAACCGCACCGACGGGTGGCCGGCGAAGTTGCGGGCGAACTTCTCGGCGTTGGCGCCTTCGATCGTGTAGTCGAGCTCGGCCATGATCGATCGATCGAACTCGGCGACCAGCTTCGTCGGCGCGTAGATCGTGCTCTCGGGGATGGCACGCTCGACCACCCGCGCCAGGAGGTAGAGGAGATCGAGATCGCGCTCGATCGTCTGGCGGATGTTGGGGCGCTGCACCTTCACCGCCACGTCGGCGACGGTCGGGCCCTCGAGCGGCTCGCCTTGGCGGGCCTGGCCCTCGACGGTGGGGACGCGCAGCTTCGCGCGGTGCACCTGCCCGATCGACGCCGAGGCGAGCGGCCGCTCGTCGAACTCGGCGAACACCTCGGCGAGCGGCTGGCCGATCGTCTCCTCGACGGCGCTGCGCACGTCGGCGAAGGGGATCGGCGGCACGTCCTCCTGCAGCTTCTTCAGCTCGGCGATCAGTTCCGCCGGCAGGAGGTCGGCGCGCGTGGAGAGGATCTGCCCGAGCTTGACGAACGACGGCCCCAGCTCCTGCATCGCCAGCCGGGTGCGCTCGGCGAACGAGATCCGCGGCGCCCCCTCGTCGGGCTTGCGGAACAAGATCAGCCCGGACAGCTCGGTGCGCGCCAAGAGCTCGCCGAAGCCGTGCTTCACCAGCACCTGCGTGATCTGCCGCAGGCGATCGAGGTTGCCGACGGTGGAGAGCATGGGGGCGGATGATACACCGCCCCCGCGCAGCGACGGCGACGTCGGCTACATCGTGACGGTGAAGACGATGTCGCCGACGTCGTTCACCGTGCCCTCGATCACCGTCACCAGGATCGACACGGCCGACTCCGGCGTCCCGGAGGCGTCGGCGAGCGTGAAGTCGGCGGTCCACGTGCCGGCCGGGAGCGGGTCACTGACGGCGGCCATCGCCGCGCAGTCGAAGTCGTTGACGACGCCGTCCACCTGCAGGTCGACGATCTCGCCGGGCAGGCAGTTCAATGGCGCGCCGGTCACCGCCTGGGCGATCGACCAGCGGAAGGCGATCTGGCCGTCGCTCGGCCCGCACCCGGAAGCCGCCGCGCAGAGCAGGCCGGACAGCGCCACCACCATGAAGGTCCGCATGGCGAGACTGTCGGCGCGTCGCCGTGCAGTTCAAGCACGCGTGAAGGCGTTGCTCAGGCAGTCGGCGATCCGAGCGGTTCGATCGTCACCGGCACGCCATTGAGCGCTGCGGTGCCGGTCACCGCGTCGAGGCGCGCGTCGTCGGTGAGCGCGTTGACGTTCGGGCCCGGGACGGCGCCGGCGATGCGCAGCGTGGCCGCCGCCAGTTCGTGCCCGTAGCCGTGCGGCAGCGATACGACGCCCGGCATCACCTCGTCGCTCGGCTCGACCTGCGCCTCCACGGCGCCGGTGCGGCTGCGCACGCGGACCCGCTGTCCGTCGGAGAGATGCAGGCGGCGCGCGTCGTCGGGGTGCACTCGCAGCCCGGCGCGGTCGGGGCCCTTCACCAGCGAGTGGCAGTTGTGCATCCACGAGTTGTTGGAGCGAAGGTGGCGCCGCCCGATCAGCAGCAGCGGGCCGTCGAGGATCGCGGCGCGCGACCCGAGCCACCGCTCCACGCGCGCCACGTCGCCGCGCAGCACGTCGGGGGCGAGGTCGACCTTCCCGTCGTCGGTGCGGACGCGCGCCGCGCGCGAGGGAGCGAGCGCCCCGAGGTCGATCCCGTGCGGCGCCTCGCGCAGCCTCGCGAGGCTGAGACCGGCGTGCCCGGGGCGGAAGTGATCGCCCAGGGGGCCCATGCGCAGGAGCAGGTCGAGGACGCGGTCGGCCGAGGGACGCAGCCCGGCGCGCCACAAAAGCCGCGCGGCGCGGTCCACCACCGGGAGGCCGAGGCGCATTCCGCCCAGCCGCATGCCCAGCTCGTAGAGGATGTCCCAGTCGGAGAGCGCGCCGTCGGGGGGCTCCAGCACCGGCGGCGAATAGCGGACGGTGTTGCGCACCTGGAGGCCGTGCAGCACGAGGTCGAAGTGCGAGCGCTCGAGCGCCGAGGTGGGGGGCAGCACGAGGTGCGCGTGGCGCGCGGTCTCGTTGATGTAGGGATCGATCGCCACCATGAACTCGAGGCGCCCGAGCGCGCGGTCGAGGCGCGGGCCGTTCGGCACCGAGAGCACCGGGTTGCCGGCGACGCACACGAAGCCGCGGATCTGGCCATCGCCGGGCGTCTCGATCTCCTCGGCGATCGCCGCCGCCGGGAGCGCGCCGGAAAACTCGGGCAGCCCGCGCACGCGCGAGCGCCAGCGCGCGAAGCTGTTGCCGACGAGCTTGCGGGCGATCCGCGCCAGGTCCACCGCCGGAGAGGGGAACATCGCCCCGCCGGCGCGATCGAAGTTGCCGGTGACGACGTTCAGCGCCTCGATGAGCCAGCTGGCGGTCGCGCCGAACTCGTTCTGGCAGGTGCCGCAGCGCCCGTAGGCGACGGCGCGCGGGGCGCGGGCGAAGGCGCGGGTGAGCGCGCGGATGGTGGCGGCGTCGATGCCGACCGCGCCGGCGACGCGCTCGGGCGGGAAGGCTGCGGCGATCGCCTGCAGGTCGGCGAGGCCGCGCGTGCCGTCGACGAGCGGGCCCTCGCAGGCGAGGCGCTCGTCGAACAGCACGTGGTGCATGGCGAGGAGCAGCGCCGCGTCGCCGCCCGGCCGGATGAAGTGGTGCTCGTCGCACCACGCGGCGGTCTCGGTGCGGCGGGGGTCGATCAGCACGACGCGGCCGCCGCGCTCGCGGACGGCGGTGAGGCGCCCGCGCACGTCGCCGAGCGACATCAGGCTGCCGTTCGAGGCGGCGGGGTTGGCGCCGAGGATCAGCAGGAAGTCGGTGCGATCGACGTCGGGGACGGTGAGCGAGAGCTGGTCGCCGTACATCGCCATGCAGGCGAACAGCTTCGGGTTGGCGTCCTGCGAGTTGGCGTCGAAGCGGTTGCGGGTGTGGAGCGCGCGCATGAAGCCCTGCGCCGCCAGCGCGATGCCGTGGCCGTGCACGGCCGGGTTGCCGAAGTACAGGCCGACGGAGTCGCGGCCGTGCTCGCGCTGCAATGCGAAAAGCCGCTCGCCCGCCTCGGAGAGCGCGGCGTCCCAGCTCACCTCCTGCCAGCCGCCGGCGGTGCGGCGCATCGGGTGGCGCAGGCGATCGGGGTCCTCGTGCAGCTCGCGGAGCGCCGGCCCCTTGGGGCACACGTGGCCGCGCGAGAACACGTCGGCGTCGTCGCCGCGGATCTCCTCGATGCGCCCGTTCTCGACGGTGACGAGGAGGCCGCACATCGCCTCGCAGAGGTGGCAGGTCCGGGCGTGGACGGGCATGGCGACAGCCTACGCGCGGTGGGGGCAAAGGCAATCGCCCGCCCGTGCTGCGACGCGGTGCGGTGGCAGGCTCGGCGGTCGAACGTCACCACACGCTGGGGGGACGGTGTTTCGCTTCTTCGCGTGCGGGTGGGTCCGACCGGGAGTCGGGGCGGGCGGGGCGAAAAGGAGGCCACGCCGGCGCTGAAGAGCTTCAGGATCATCTACGAGTGCGCCAATCCGATGAATTGATCGGGCAAGCACGGCCCGTGTCTATCGCACCGGTTTCGACCATGTGCTGAGCCCTCCCGTGTCGTCGACGCCGTAGCAGTACGCATCGGTGTGCATGAATTCCTCGGAGTTGCTCACGAGGTGTGCGGCGCAGCAATAAAGCGCGCGTTGACCGCAGCCCGTGAGCTCGAAGACGTCGCACGCCTCGACGTACGCGGCCTTCCGCTCGTCGGCGCGCGCCTCTTGCCACACCCGCAACCGTGCTGGGTCGGCGCTCACCTCCGGCGGGGGCGGCGCGTCGTGCGGAACGATCGGGTGAGGCACGATGTCTCGTCGCCGCACCTGCTTTACCTGCCCGGACGGACAGGTCTTCGTGTAGACGAAGAACCGGCGGGCCGCATTCGACGAGGACCCGCACGACGCGAGCGACAGCGCGCCCAGGAGCAACGCGGGAGCCAGGGCGGCAGTGGCGGCGGTGCGGACCCTGCGGGAGGCGACGGGCTTCATGGGCGGAGTCTCCTTGGGAGCGCAGGAAAAACGATCTGCCTCGCCATGCTCCGAGCCCTCGTTGTCCACGGCGTGGAACATGGTCCGATGACGCCTTCTGTGTCAACTCGGCCCGCCGTTCCCCTGAGATTCGGAGTACCGGAACGGTCGGCGAGCGGCGCTGCCGGCGGCGAGGCGGTTGCCGGGGGGCGGGCGGTCGTTTGCGGCGGGCGATGAGGGGATCGGGCGCGTGCAGGATG
>JAJXSP010000269.1 GCA_021784515.1 Myxococcales bacterium
GGGCTGCGCCGCCGGCGGCTGCGGCGGCGCCGCCTCGCTCTTCGCGGTACGCCCCGTCTTCCACAGCGCCACGGCCTGACGGAGCATCGTTCCAGAGAATTCGGTGATCGTCTTCATCGTTGGTCGTCCTCGCGAGGCGCGCATCCTACGCCGACTCGGGCGCGCGCGCTAAGGGCTCGTCGCAAGATAAATGACGCAATCTGAACGGCGATCGATCCCGGCTGGTTTCGCCGGGCGCGAGGGATCAGCGCCGGCACCGGGCGAGCAGCCCCTCCAGCTCCTCCCGTCGGAGATCCCGCCCGAACAGCACCACGCGGCTCTCTCCGTGGGGCGGCGGCGGAGCGTCGGGCGCGAGGTCGAGCCGGTCGCCGACGACATGGAACGAGACCCACGTCCCGTCGTCGAGGCGCACGATCCCCTTGGCGCGGAACACCACCTCGGGCAGCTCCTCGAGCAGGTCCTCGAGCGCCTCGAGCCGGTAGACGTGCGGCCCGCAGAACGACTGCGCCCCGAACTCCGAGTGGCGCGCCACCGCGCGCGTCTCGCGCGCGCCCGGCTCCACGTCCACCACCAGTCCGAGCGGTACGCCGTCGAGCCCCTCGACGACGCGCGCCTTCGCGTTCCAGCGCCGCACCGCCGCGAGCGCCGCCGCGCGCCCCGCCGCGTCGACGAGATCGAGCTTCGACATCACGATCAGATCGGCGCACCCCACCTGCGCGCGCCACTCCTCCACCTGCGTCGCCGCGTGGTTCGCCGCGTCCACCACCGTCACCACCGCGTCGAGGCGCGCGATCGCCGCCACCTCCGGCCGAGCGAGCGTCCAGGTGAGCGGCAGCGGGTCGGCGAGCCCGGTCGTCTCGAGGACGACGCGATCGAGGTCGCCGCGCGCCGCCAGCTCCTCGAGCGCCGCGACGAGATCGGGGTTCTGCACGCAGCAGACGCAGCCCTGGGTCAGCTCGCGCACCGCCGCCCAGCCAGCCCCGGGCACGTCGATCCCCGCCGGCCCCAGCTCGTTCACCACCACGCCGATGCGCTCGTGGTGCGGCTCGGCGAGCACGCGCCCGAGGAGGGTGGACTTGCCGGCACCGAGGAATCCGGTGAGCAGCGTAACGGGCAGCGGCGGCAAGAGCGACCTCGCGCGGGAGACTAGTACCTCGTGGCGGAAATATCGATACCGAGAGCATCGGTGCGCCCGCAGGGCGAGGCGCGACGATCCAAGCGACTCGTAGGCAACTGACTGTGGAGCAACGGAGTGCGGGTTGCCGCGACGATCGAATCCATCGAGATTTCCACCGTGAAGGTCTAGCACGCGCGCGGACCGTCGCGCGGACCGCGACGCGCGCATACCATCACCCGATGCGAAGCGATCCCGAGGCAGGTGCCGTGGGCCCGACGAACGATGACGGAGGAGGCGAAGGTCCGCCGAGGGGCGGCCCGATCGCCTCGCTGTGGTCGTGGTTCGCCATCGGGGCCGTCGTCGCCGTCGGGTTCGTCGTCCTGTCGCTCGTGGCGCTCTTCACCCTGCCGTTCGATCGCCGCCGCTGGCTCGTCGGGCGCTCGTTCCGTCGGATGGGGATCGTCGCCTCGCAGCTCGTGCCGACGTGGCGCTTCCGCACCTTCGGCGAGATTCCGAGGCGGATCGCGCCGCGCACGGTGGTGGTGTCGAACCACGCCTCGCAGGCCGACCCGTTCCTCATCTCGCGCCTGCCGTGGGAGATGAAGTGGATGGCGAAGCGCTCGCTGTTCAAGGCGCCGGTGTTCGGCTGGTGCATGCGGCTCGCCGGTGACGTGCCGATCGAGCGCGGCGACGCCTCCTCGGCCGGCAAGGCGATCGCGGGCTGCCGTCGCTGGCTCGATCGCGGGGTGCCGGTGATGTTCTTTCCCGAGGGCACGCGCTCGCGCACCGGCGCGCTCGGTCCCTTCAAGGACGGCGCCTTCCGCCTCGCCATCGATGCGGGCGCCGACATCCTGCCGATCGCCGTCGACGGGACCCGCGACGCGCTGCCCAAGCACTCCTGGCGCTTCGGCCGCAGCGGCGCGCGCGTCGCCGTCGGCACGCCGATCTCCACCGCCGGCATGACCAGCGACGACGTGGAGAAACTGAAGGGCGAGGCGCGGGCGCGGATCGAGGCGCTGCTCGAGAAGATGCGGGCGACGCCGGAGTGACGTTTTCGGACGTCTTTTTCGCATCGCCCGCCCCGCGTCCGACGCTCCGGGGCGCACGAGTCGGGCGAGGCGCTTTCGAAGGTCTCTGGACGGTGTAGGGAGTCGCGAGGGGCGGCTTTCGGAGTTGTCTGGACGGTGCAGAGAGTCGCGGCAGGCGGCTTTCGAGGTTGTCTGCACGGTGCAGAGAGTCGCGGCAGGCGGATTTCGGAGTTGTCTGCACGGCTTGAAGAGTCGAGGGAGGCGGCTTTCGAGGTTGTCTGGACGGTGCAGAAAGTCGCGGCAGGCGGATTTCGGAGTTGTCTGCACGGCTTGAAGAGTCGCGGGGGGCGGCTTTTCAGGTTGCCTGCACGGCTTGAAGAGTCGCGGCAGGCGGCTTTCGGAGTTGTCTGCACGGCTTGAAGAGTCGCGGGAGGCGGCTTTCGAGGTTGTCTGCACGGCTTGAAGAGTCGCGGGAGGCGGCTTTCGAGGCACGGCGGATCCGATCCTGAGCCGCTGGTGGCGCGTGTTCGCCGCGTCGCCGCTCTTGTGAGCGTGAGCGTGGGCGGCGTCCAAGGAACTTCCAACCTGGTCCTGCCGATGACCTGCGCCATGCTCTCCTTCCAGCGCCTCGACGGGTATCGCTGCGCCGGTAGAAGCCGCTCACGCTCACGCTCACGCTCACGCTCACGCTCACGGAGCACGAGCACTGGCTGCGCATCCGCCTTGCTTTCGAGGTCCGCGCCGCTCCCCCGCCCGCCGAGGACATTGATGCTAGGCTCTCGGCCCATGGGTCGCGCCACGCACGCCCTCGTGCTCGCCCTCCTGCCCGCCGCTGCGGGCTGCAGCATCAAGCTCGACTCGAGCCCGCCCGACCTCCCGCTCCTCGGCAGCGCGCCCAACATGGCCGACTTCCCGCGGCTCAACCACGCGGGCGTCGCGGGGTCGAGCTTCGTGCTCGGGAACGACAACGCCTACTGGCTCGCCCTCGCCGAGACGCCGGTCGATCCGCAGTGGGCGAGCGACGTCTGCCCGCTCGGCAAGCCGTGCCTGCGCGCGCTCCGCATGAACGAGCCGGCGGTCGAGCAGGACTTCGCGGCGTGCCTGAAGAGCAGCTCGCCCTGCCCGAGCCAGTACGGCGACGGCTGGATGGTCACGTGGCGCGTCTTCTACCTGCTCACCGACGTGGACCCGAACGGCGTCGGCCCGACGGAGTTGACGCTGCAGGGCGCGGGGCAGGCGACGGGCGACACGTTCACCTTCCCGCCCGGCCCGCCGGCGATGCTCTCGGGCGGCGCCGACGACGTGTTCGTCTACTGGCCGCGCGCGGCGGGGCAGAAGACGTGGTTCATCACCCACCGTCGCTCCCGCGCGCAGCGCCAGATCGCCATCCCGTCGACCGTGGACCCGCAGAACCCGGGCGGCTACATCGTCGGCTTCAACGGCGACGGCACGATGATCTTCACCCGCGACCCGAAGGGGCGCACGCAGGGCTGGTCGACGGTCTACGACAACGGAGCGTGCGACGTGGACGTCGGCATACGCCCGCAATCCCCGTCGATCGTCTCCGCCGTCTGCGACGGCACCAAGGTGACGGGCGAGCTCCGCACCTTCGGCGACGATGGGATCCGGCAGGTGTCGCTCGAGGGCCAGCCCGACATCGTCCTCGAGCCCGAGCCGGTGACGGGCGGCTTCGTGGCCTACGAACAGAAGCCCGGCCTGATGGACCCGACGCTCCACTGGTGGGGCTACTACTTCACCAAGGCGGGCGACCTGCGAAGCCTGCCGCTCGACGGGACGGCGCAGCCGGAGAGCGCGGGGCTGCCGCAGGCGAAGCGCATGTTCGGCTTCGCCCCCGACGGCACGATCGTCTACGGCACCGTGCCGTCGAACCAGTACCTCGGCGGCGCCAGCGACGCGTGGATCGGCCCGTGGCGGTTCATGGAGCGCGGCCGCGCCCTCCAGTTCAGCGGCGACGCGCTGCGGGTGCGCTGGCTCGAGCACACCGCCCAGACCAGCTACACGGGCGACCTCCTCTCGGCGCCGCTCGACGGCGACCCGCTCCGCCTCGCGCGCAACGTGTACGAATACGACGAGCTGTCCGACGGGCGCGTGCTGGCGCTGGCGAACCGGCAGTTCGAGGGGACGCAGGATCGGATCGTGGTGATCGACGAGCTCAAGCAGGAGGCGCGCTGGGTGGCGGCGGCGGCGGCGGACTACACGGGCATCCCGGGCTCGAACGATCTGCTCGTGGACGTGGTCACCGGCGCGACGGCGCACGACCTGGTGCGGGTGCCGATCCCGCCGATGCCGTGCGAGGACATCCCAGGCGCGGCGCAGCACTGGCTGGACGCCTACGCCGCCTGCAAGACCGACGGGGACTGTCAGATCGTGACGAGCGCCTGCGGGATGCCGGCCGGGTGCGGGGCCGCCGGCAGCGACGGGGTGGGCAACGGCCGGCTGGCCGCGCTCGCCGCCGCGTGGAAGCAGCAGGCGTGCGCCCCGGTCGGGTGCGAGCCCTGTCCGGCGGGGCCGGCGCAAAAGGCGGTGTGCGCCGCGGGCACCTGCGCGCTGGCGCCGAAGTAGTCGATCACAGCGCACTCCCGTCGGTGGGCGATTGAACCGCCGCCCCGGATCCGCTAGCGTCCGCGCGCCATGAACGAGAGGCGCAATCGGCTCCGTCGCGCGCTGTGCGGCGGCCTCGTCCTCGGCGGCGGGGCGGCGCTGGCGCTCGGGCTGCTCGAGGGCGCCTCCGGGCTCGCCTCCGCCCCGGGCGCCTTCGACACCTGGGCCGAGCGCCGGGAGTTCGTCGCCGCCTGCGCGCTGCTGCTCGTCGCCGGCGGCGTGCTGGGAGGAGCGCTGCTGGGCGCGGTGGTGGGAGCGGTCGGGCTCGCCGTCGAGCGCGCGGCGCCGCGCCCGCGCCAGGAGACGTGGGCCGCCCGCGTCTACACGGGGCTCGCCACGCCGGTGGTCGCGCTCGTCGCGTCACAGATCTTCAAGGGGCGGCGCGCCCAGCTCATCCCCGGCCACCAGTGGATGGCGCTCGGGATCGGGCTCGTCGGGCTCGGGGCCTGCTACGGCGTCGCGCGCGCGGCGCTCGCCTTCTCCCGTCGCTGCACGCGGGCGTCGCGCTGCGCGCTCGTCGGGGCGCTGCTGGCGGGCGCGGCGGCGGCGGCGCGGCTCGCCGACGGGCGCGTGCTGCCACGCCTCTACCCGTTCTTCCACCTCACCCTCGACGGCGCGACCTTCCTGCTGGCGACGGCGGCGGCCTTCTCGCTCCACCTCGCCGCGCACCGTCGGGGCTGGCGGGTGGGACGCCTCCCCGAGCCGGCCCTCGCGCTCGCGCTCGCGCTCCTGACCGTCGCCGGGGGCGCCTTCGTGTTGCGTCGCCTCGGCCGGAGCGAGACGCTGCGCGCCACCGTCTACCAGCACACCGCGCTGTGTGCCCGCCTCCTCGAGGGCGCGCGCGCCGCCGGCGTCGCTCGCGGCGCGGCGCCGCCCGCCCCGCCGCGGCACGTCGCGGCCTCGGAGACGGCCCCGCTCCCCGTCGGCCCGGTCTTCCCCGACGGCGACGTCGTGCTGATCACCGTCGATGCGCTGCGCGCCGACCGCCTGCAGCCGCGCACCGCGCCCCACCTCGCCGCGCTCGCCGCGACGGGCGCGCAGTTCGATCACGCCTGCGCGCAGGTGCCGCACACCAGCTTCTCGCTCACCACGCTGCTCACCGGGAAGTACGCCTACTCGCTCGCCGCGCTCGGCGTCGATCCCGCCAGCCACGAGACGCTCGCCGACGTCTTCCAGCGCTACCGCTACAAGACCGCCGCCTTCTTCCCGCCGTCGGTGTTCTTCATCGACGAGGAGCGCTTCGCGAACTTGAAGAAATCGCTGTTTCACTTCGAATACGCGAAGTTCGAGTATCTCGACGCCCACGGCCGGACGCAGCAGGTGATCGACTTCCTCGAGTCGGAGCATCCCGCGCGCGCCTTCGTCTGGGTCCACTACTTCGAGCCGCACGAGCCCTACGACGTCCACGAGGGGCACACCGCGCCCGGCGCCTCGACGGCGCTCGAGCGCTACGACGGCGAGGTGCACTACGTCGACGCGGAGATCGCGCGCCTGATCGACTGGCTGCGCGCCAACCGCCCGCGCGCCATCCTCGCCCTCGCCGCCGATCACGGCGAGGAGTTCGGCGAGCACGGCGGGCGCTACCACGGCACCACGCTCTATGAGGAGCAGGTGCACGTGCCGCTCTTCTTCGTGACGTGGGGCTACTCGCCCGGGCTCGCCGCGCGGCACGTCGCCGCGCCGGTGGGGCTGGTCGACGTGGCGCCGACGCTGCTCGGCCTGGCCGGGATCACGCCGTCGGCGAAGATGCGCGGCCACGACCTCGGTCCCTACCTCGCGCCGGCCGGCTGCCCCGTCGAGCGGTGCGCGGCGCGGCTCGGCCCGACCTTCGCCGAGATCGACGCGCGCAAGCTCCTCGCCGACGGAGACGACCGCCTCATCTGCGACATGGGGCGCGGCTTCTGCGAGCTGTACGACGTCGGCGCCGACCCGGGCGAGCAGCGCAACCTCGTCACGCGGCGGGGCGATCGCGCGACCGCCCTCGAGGGGCAGCTCGAGGCGTGGCTGGCCGACCAGTCGGCCTTCGAGAAGCCGCTGGTCGCCGCCGACGAGGGCGCGCGCCGCCTGCTCGAGCGAGGGCGGCTCGGCGACGGCGGCGCGGGACCCGGGATCTCCGACCTCCTGCTGTCTCCCGATGCGGCGGTGGCGCGCGAGGCCGAGGCGGCGCTGCTCGCCCTGCCGCCGAACCCGCTCACCGGCGACGGCATCGACCGCGCGCGCGCCGCGCACCCGGACGATCCGGTGCTGCGCGTCCTCGCGCTCCGCCTCGGCGAGCGCACGCTCGGCCCACCGCTGGCGACGTGGGCCGCCGGGGGCGACGTGGACCCGCGCGCGCGCGTCGAGGTCGCGCTCGCGCTCTCCCCACACGAGCCGAAGCTCGCCGTGCCGCTGCTGCTGCGCAGCCTCGACGACCCGCTGCCCGAGGAGCGCGAGAAGCGCGTCATCGCCGCCCTCGGCGAGAGCGGCGATCGACGGGCGGCGGCCGCGCTGGTGGCGCACCTCGACGGCGTGCGCACGCGCCTCGACGTGGTGCGCGCGCTCGGCGTGCTGAAGATGCCCGGCACCGCGGGCCCGCTCCTCGCGCGCCTCGCCGACGAGCCCTACGTGACGGTGCGGGCGGAGATGGCGCGCGTGCTCGGCGCGCTCGGCGACCGCCGCGCGCAAAGGCCGCTCGAGCGGCTGCTCGCCGTCGAGAAGGAGCCGCTGGTGGCCGCCGCGGTCACCGCCGCGCTCGCCGAGCTGCGCGGCCGCGGGCGCTGAGCGTCGCTAGCGCGACCGGGGCGCCCGGCCGTAGCCGAGGAAGGCGCGCGCCTCGGGGTCCGGCGGACGCACGAGCAGCTTCGACGCCAGCCCCATCCGCGCGAAGATCACGTCGGCCACCGACGCGTAGGCCGCCTTTTCGAAGGCGCGCGTCGAGGCGGTGTTCGAGCGCTCGATGAGCGCCCAGGCGCGCCAGGTGTCGCGGGCGCGCAGCTCGCGGGCGAGGAAGTCGAGCATCGCGGGGGCGATGTTGCGGCCGCGCGCCTCGGGCGTGACGTAGACGTCGTGGATGTAGCACTCGTTCATGAGCGGGCGCACGTCGCGGTCGAGGTCCGGGACGAACACCGGCGAGCGCGCGCACCACACGATGCCGGCGGCGGCGCGGCCGCGCTCGCTCTCCAGCTCGGCGAGCACCACCATGTCGCCGCGCTGCCACTTCTGCCGGCAGTACTCCTCGGCCAGCCCGAGCCGCTCGACGATCGCCGCGCGGTCGGGCCGCGCCTCGAACTCCTCCAGGGACAGCAACCGCAGCGACGCGCCGGGGGGCGGATCGCCGCCGCGCTCGAACAGCTCGCCGCGGTAGAGGTGCATCCGCGAGAAGGTCGCCACCCGCGCCACCGCGCGCGAGACCGCGCCGGGAGCGGCGCCGCGCAACCGCCCCAGCCGGTCGCCCAGCTCCGCCATGGGCTGCGCCGCCGCGTCGGCGACCGCCGCCCCCGCGTGGCGCACCAGCGATGCGATCCCTCGGTGGAGCACGCCGGCCTGCGCGCTGTAGACGCGCAGCCGCCAGCCCTCGGCCAGCGTGCTCGCCAGCGGCTGCTCGCGATCGGCGAACTCGAACAGGCTCGCGCCGTCGGCGATCGCGCGGTCGATCGCGGCGCCGGCGAGCGCCTCGAGCGGGACGTCGGCGCGGGCCGCCTTCGCCAGCTCGACGTGGCACGTCCCGTCGCGCACGACCAGCGTGGCGGCGCGCACCTCGCCGTCGCGCTCGGCGGCGACGAGCCGCGCCACACCCGCGGCGCGCAGGCGCGGGGCCGACAGCTCGACGAGATCGGA
>JAJXSP010000270.1 GCA_021784515.1 Myxococcales bacterium
GCCGCCGCCGCGCCCGCCCGCGCCGCCGCCGCGCCCGCCCGCCGCCGACGACAAGCAGTCGACGGACGTCTTCTTCGCGGGCGACCTGCACGCGCTGGCCGACCTCGCCGGCTGGGGCCTCGAACCGCCGCCTGGCCCCGCTGCGGGCGGACCACGCGAGCCGGAGCGCCGCGCCCCCGAGATCCTACGCGTCGACGAGGTCCACGAACCGCTGGCGCGCCCGTCGGGCGACGAGCCGCTGTTCCCCGTCGAGCCATGTTTCGAGGATGACCCGCACGAGCAGCCCACGCGCGTCGCGGGCTCGGCCGAGCGCGCTGCCGCCGTCGAGCGGATGCGGTTCGACGACGTGCACGAGCAGCCGACGCGGGTGGCGGACCGCGAGACGGCCGCCGCGGCGATGGCCGGCTTCGACGACGTGCACCAGCAGCGCACGCGCGTCGCCGCCGACGCGGAGAGCGCCGCGCTCCAGCGGCTCCTCCTCGACGAGGGCAGCCCGCTGCCGCCGTTCGACCTGCCGCCTCCGCCCGCCGCCGACGACGATGAGATCCGCTTCGACCTCCTCGAGCCCGAGCCGGACGTGCCCCGCCCGCCGACGCGCGCGCCGCGCTCCGACGAGCACACTCCGGTGTACGAGGAGATCGCGCGCCGCTGGCGCAGCGGACCCACCGAGGATCCTCTCGCCCTGGTGCGCGTGGCCGTCGAGCGGGGTGACGTCGAGGGCGCGTTCCTCTCCGCCGAGAGGGCGATCGAGCAGGCGCGAGGCATCGACGCGCCCTCGCTCGCCGAGCACGAGCCGCTGCTGCTCGCGATCTACGAGCGCCTGCTCGGCGACCTGTCGCGCCTCGCCGCCGTCGCCGCGTCGCCTTCCGACCTGCGCCCGCGCGAGGCATTCCTGCTCTCGCGCATCGACGGGACGATGTCGCTCGAGGACCTTCGGGACGTGAGCGGCATGCCGCGCCTCGAGGTGACGCGGCTTTTGGCGGTGCTGGTGCGGCGCGGGGTGATCGTGGCGATCGCGGGGTGACCGCGGCGCGCCCCGATCAGTCGAACGGGTCGAACACCTCCTCCTCGAGCTTCTGGCGCCGCGCCGCGTGGACCTCGCGCACGTAGGCGACGAGCGTGTCCACGTAGGAGTCGAAGGGCGGGCAGCGGATGCCCGTGCCCTCGAGGAGGGCGAGCGTGTTGCGGCAGTTGTAGAGCGCCATGTGGTTCAGCGACTCGAGGAACGACAGCGGCGCGCTGGCCAGCCGCCCGAGGCCCGGCGCGCGGAGCACCGCGCGCGCGAGCGCCGTCGGGAAGTTGCCCCGCGGCGGCTTCTTGTCGGCGCGCAGCGCGATCATCTCGTAGATCGTGCGCGCCGCGAACGGCGCCGGGTCGGTGAGGTGGAAGGTCTTCCCCACCGCGCGCGGATCGCGCGACAGCGCCCACGCCGCGTCGGCGACGAAGTCGATCGGCACCAGGTGCAGCGGCGCCGACCCGTGCCCCGGCAGCGGCAGGTGCACGTCGAGCTTCGAGGCGACGATCAGCACGATGAGGTAGTAGGGCCCGTCGAACTTGTCGATCTCGCCGGTCTTCGAATCGCCGACGATGACGCCCGGCCGGAACACCGTGAGCGGCAGCTTCCCCGACGCCTCGTGCGCGAGCAGCTCGCCGCGCAGCTTCGTCTCCTCGTAGAAGTTGCGGAAGCGCTGCCGCTCGTCCAGCTCCTCCTCGAGGATCACCCCGGCGCGCGTGCCCGACACCTGCGCCGTCGAGTAGTGGCAGAAGCGGCGCAGGCGGCGGCACTCCATCCCCAGCTCGAGCATGGCGCGCGTGCCGCCGACGTTGACCCGCTCGGCGACGCCCGGCTTCACGCCGAGGTAGTAGATCGCCGCGAGGTGGTGGATGCAGGTGATCTCGTCGGTCAGCTCCTTGTACTCCGGCCCCGACAGGCCGAGGTCCATGTCGCACACGTCGCCGAGGATGGCCGAGACGCGCCGCTTGCCGGCGCCCAGCGAGGCGATGAACTCGTCGGCCGCCGCCCGGAACTTGTCGCGCACGAGGAGGTAGACGCGCTCCTTCGGGTCGCTCTCGACGAGCTTGCGCACCATGCGCTTGACGGTGAACGCCGGGAAGCCGGTCACCAGCGTGACGTCGGAGTCCTGCTTGGCCATCACTGCTTCCTCCGCGGGCCGCCGGCGAGGATGTCGCGCCACGCCGCCTCGACCTGCGCGCGCGTCTGTTCGACGGGGCCCGTGTTGTCGATGATCCAGTCGGCGACGGCGAGCTTGGCCTCGAGCGCCGCCTGCGCGGCGAGGCGCTGCCCGACCGCCTCCTCATCGAGCGCGTCGCGCGCCATGAGCCGCGCGCGCTGCACCTCGGGCGGCGCCGCCACGACGATCAGGCCGTCCATGCCAAGGTGCAGGCCATTCTCGACGATCAGCGCCGCCTCGTAGACCACCGCCGGCGCGCCCTCCGCCCGCGCCGCGTCGAGCCGGCGGGCGGCCTCGGCGGCGATGCGCGGGTGGGTGATCGCGTTTAGCGCGCGGCGCCTGTCCGGGTCGGCGAAGGCGATGGCGCCGAGGCGCTTGCGGTCGAGGCGCCCGTCGGGCCCGAGCACCTCCGGCCCGAAGGCGGCCGCGATCTCGGCGAGCGCCGGCTGCCCCGGCTCCACCACCTCGCGCGCGATCGCGTCGGCGTCGATCACGCGGGCGCCCAGCTCGCGGAGCATCGCGGCGACGGTTGACTTGCCGCTGGCGATGCCTCCGGTGAGGCCGATCACGCGGGTACGGTCGCTCGCCACGGCCGACCGGTCTACCACGATTCCCGTGCCCGCGGATCGCGCGCGCCGGCGAGGCCCCGCTCGCTGCCGGTGGACAGGTGACGCGCGGCCAGATCACGCGTATTCGGACGAAAAAAGAAGTGCGTTCAGGGCACGACCGCGCCCGTGTCGGCGTCGACCTTGATCTGCGCCGCGTCGCCCCGGTGCGACACCGTCCACAGCCGCTGGTTGTTGGTAAGGACTGGCATGAAGTTGACGTTGTAGAGCGTGGTGGCGGGATCGCCGGGATAGGCGGCGGCGATGGCGGCGGCGGTGTCGATCTTGGGTTCGGCCATCGTCGGCAGTGCGCTGCAATCGATGTCGCCACAGCCTTCCTGAATGGAGCTCACCTGCGGCCCGGCGCTAAAGAGCAGGTCATTCATGCCCGCGCAGAACTTGAACACCCAGCCCGAGACATAGACGTTGGTCTGTTTGCCAAGGAGGTTGACCACGTCCGGGTCGGGAGACGGCGTTCCATCGCGCATGATCTTGCCCCCGGCGAACTCGCCCATCCACTGCGACGTGGGGCCCAGAATGCCCGTCGCCACCGTCGCCCCGGCGTGGAGCGAAGCGAGCGCGGTCAGGTTGGAGGGAACCGCGGGGCACGTGGTCTGGTCACCATTGCAGATCGGGGCGCAGCTGCCGCCCCCGCCGGCCGGAGCGGGAGCGGGCAAGCCACACCCCCCGAGTGCGAAGGCGAAGGACGAAATACAGGCCAATCCGGTCATCACGAACGTCGATCGCATGAGGAACCTCGAAGCCATTATCGGGGGTGACTTCCGATCCGCCGCCTGTCGACCGACGAGGCGCGCGGCCCGGCCCCGTCGCGGTGGAGGCCGGGCGGGAGCGCGGTGGGCTACTTGCCGCCGATGCGGGTCTGGAGGTAGCGGGCGGTGGCGCTGCCGGTGTGCTCGCCGATCAGGCCGAAGCGATCGGCCATCCCCGCGTAGGAGCCGGCGTCGGCCTGGGCGCTGGCCTCGATCACGTCCACCTCCTGGCCCTGCGGATCGATGATGTGCACCTGGAGCCTGGTATCGTTGCGCGCACCATCTTGTTGCCTCCTTGAAAAAGAGTCCGACGCCGGACGTCACTTGCCGCCGGTGGCGCCAACGTCGCAGGCCGATTTGCAGGCGTCGACCGCATGACCATGCGGTGGCGGGCGGCGCCGGCGCCGGCCATCGTCGGTGCGCGCCGTGATCGTGAACGCGGCCGCAAGGTGCGAGAATCCACACATGCCGCGAGTGCTCCTGGTCGAAGACGACGCCCACGCGGCGCGCGCCGTGCGCGAGCAGCTCGGCTCGAACGACTTCGTGCTCGTCGCCGAGGCGAGCACTCTCGGCGCCGGGCGTGACGCGCTCGCCGCCGACCGGCCCGACGTGGTCCTGCTCGATCTCGGTCTGCCCGACGGCAGCGGCCTCGAACTGATCCCCGCCGCGCGCGCTCTCGACCCGGCACCCCTGGTCATCGTCCTGACGATCTTCGCCGACGACGTGCACATCTTCGAGGCGCTGCGGGCGGGGGCGGTCGGATACCTCCTCAAGAGCGATCTGGCGCCCCTGCTGGTGCCCGCGCTCGCGGACGCCATCGCCGGAGGCTCGCCGATGTCGCCCGGGATCGCGCGGCGCGTCCTGTCGAGCTTCGCGGCGCCGCCGGTCGGCGAGACGCCTCTGACCCGCCGCGAGGGTGAGGTCACGGATCTCCTCGCGCGCGGCTGCACGTATGACGAGATCGGGCGCGCGCTCGGAGTGACGACCAACACCGTGCGCAGCTTCATCCGCTCCATCTACGAGAAGCTCCACGTCGCCGGCAAGGCGGAGGCGGTGAGCGAGGCCCTCCGGCGCGGGCTCATCCGCGCTCCGTGACCGCTCCGGTTTCGGCGAGCGGGATGCGCGCCTCGAGGCGGGCGCCGCCCCCGTCGCGCGCTTCGAGCCGGGCGCGGCCGCCGAGCCTGCCGACCCGGCGGGCGAGGATCTGCAGCCCGCGGCCCGCGCCGGGATCGGCGCTGGGCGCAGGACCTCGCCCGTCATCCTCGACCACCAGCCACGCGGCGGCACCTTCGATCCGCGCGGCCAGGTGAACGCGCCGTGCGCCGGCGTGCTTGAGCACGTTGGTCAAGGCCTCGCGCGCGGCGCGGCGCAGCGTCAGCGCCTCGGCCGGGGTGAGCTGCGGGTCGTCGTCGGCCGGATCGATCGCGAAGCTGCACTCCACGCCGGAGCGCGCGCAGGCGTCGGCCGCTTCGCGGCGCACCTCGGCGACCACGTGCGACCACGGCTGCCGCTTCGCGTCGAGCACCGCCATCAGCGCGCGCGCATCGTCGAGCCCCTCGCGGAGGATCTCGCGCGCATCCTCGCCGGCGTGCTCGTCCCTCCGCTCGCGCGACAGCACGAGGCTCGCACGCGTCAAGCTCGCGCAAACGCCGTCGTGGAGCTCGGCGATGAAGTGCTCGCGCTGGGCGGCGAGCGCGAGCGCGCTCTCCTCGGCGCGCGCCATCGCCGCGACGACCCGCGCGCGCAGCTCTTCGGTCGAGAACGGCTTGGCCAGGTAGTCGTCGGCGCCGGCGAGGATCCCTCGCGCGCGGTGCGCCGGGTCGGCGAGCGCGGAGACGAAGATGTACGGCACGCCGGCGAGGGCGCGCCGCGCGCGGACCTCCGCGAGGAGCGCGTAGCCGTCGCCGTCCGGAAGCATCACGTCGCAGAGGATGGCCGCCGGACGCTTGCCCTCCAGCGCCGCGCGCGCCTCCTGCAGCGACGCGGCGATCCGGACCTCCGTCCCGAACGTCCGGGCGATCACGCAGGCCATCTCCTGGTTGTCCTCGACGACGAGGAGCGGCGACTGACCGCGGAGGGCTTGGGGCTCGATCGGCCACGGCGCCGGTGCGGGACTCTGGAAAATCGGCGCGCGGGGGGCGGGCGCCGCGTCGCTGGCCGGGAGCGTGAGCCGGAAGGTGGTGGGCTCCGCCCGCTGCACGAGCGCCAGCGACCCGCCGTTGAGCTGGGCCAGCTCGCGCGCCAGCGGCAGGCCGATGCCCGAGGCCACGCTGCCGGCGGCGTCGAACGAGGCGAAGCGCTCGAAGATCGCCTCCTGCCGCTCCTCTGGCACGCCCGGACCCTCGTCCTGCACCTCGACGACCGCGTGGGCCCCGTCTCGTCGCAGCGCGATGATCACCCCGCCGCTCCGGGCGCGGACCTGTCGAAGCGCGTTGGCCACCAGGTTGACGAGCATTCGGCGAAGGTGGGACGCGTCGACCTCGGCCACCACCGGGCCGGCGTCGCGCACCTCGATTCGACCTGCTCCGGCCTGCGGGGCGAGCTGCGCGGCGACCTCCCGCGCGAGCGCGACCGCGTCGACCGGCTCGGTTCGAATGGGCGTCCGCCCGGCCTCGATGCGGGCGAACTCGAGCAGCTGGTCCGACAGCTCGGTCAGGGCCGCCACGTTGGAGCCGATGCGCGCCGCGGGATCGGCGGCGCCTTCGTGGGCGGCGAGGAGCTCGGCCTCGCCGCGAATGATGGCCAACGGGGTGCGCAGGTCGTGGCTGAGGTTGAGGAAGAGCCGCGAGCGCGCCGCGTCCGACCTCCGCAGCTGCTCGTTGGCCTCTCGAAGCCTGGTCCGGCCCTCGTGCTCGACCCTCTCCAGGCGCTGCCGCTCCCGGGTGAAGAGCGTGATGAGCCCGTAGGCGAACGTCGCGGTCGACAGCGGGGTCCACGCCGGAAGGTGCGCGACCGCCGCCTCGACGGCCAGAGAAGCCCAGCCCCCGGCCGCGATGGCCGCCGCCATCTTCCACGAGGGCTGGATGCCGAGGAGCGCGACGCCCAGGAGCATGGCGCTTTGAGGGAGCACTGTGGGCAGGTCGTAGGGCGCGACCCGGCCGAGCCCCGAGAGGGCGATCAGCGTGACCACGCCGATGGCGAAGGTGCCTTCGACCTGCAGCCGCGTGGTCGCGCGACGGAGCGCCAGCGCCGAACCGACCGCCACGAGCCACATCGGGACGTAGAGCTGCAAGAGAGCCCGGTAGTGTCCCGGCGCCAGCAACGTCGGACCGATGACCATCTGGGCGGTGTAGAAGATGGCGCCGCCGACGAAGGTCCAGCGGGCCCTCTTCTTCACCGCGTCGGCGCGCGACTGCTCCCACTCGCCGACCGGCCGAGGTGCCGGCGCCGCGGGCCGCAAGGAGGGGTCGGTGTGCGTGGGGGACAGCGGGGTTTCGAGGTTCACTCGCCTGCCTTTCGTCGTGGCGCGGCGATGCCGGGATGACGCCGGAACCTCGCGAGGCTCGATGGTACATGACATTCGCCAAGAGGGGGGTTGCGTGACGATCAAGAGGCGTGGCCGACGGTCCACCGCATGACCATGCGGTCGACGCCGGCGACGGATGCGCGTTTCATCCGGTCACGCACGAGGAGGAACGGGAAATGACGAGGACGCGATCGAGCTTGATGGTGGGAACAGGGATCCTGTGCTGCACGGCGGTTCTGGGATTCGGCGCCGGATGCGGTGGCGCCGGCTCGACGAGCCCGGACGGCGGCGGCTCCGGGGACGGCGGTAGCCCGATGCAGGGGGGTGGATCGGGCACGCGCCACCGAATCGGCTCGAGCGGAGATAAAGCCTGCGCCATCCGCGACGACGGCGCGCTCGAGTGCTGGTACACGACCGTCACCGACCTGAGAATTCACCCCGAGCTGACCAACGTGCGCGGCGTCTTCGAGGGCGGCCTTTTCCTGTTTGGCGACGGCACCGGCGCCTGGCTCGACGAAAATAACTATGTGTTCACGCCCAAGCCCGTCGTCGGCGCGAGCGGAGGCGTCGAAATCGCATATGGCGGCACTTCGGTCTTCTGGCTCGGCGCGGATGGAAACCTCCTGGAAAACACGAATTATGGGTCGCCAGCCGGCTTCGCTCCAGTGGCGGGCGCCACCGACGTGGTCGACTTCGCCGCCGATGGGCCGTGCATCGTCCACGGTGACCACACCGTCGCCTGCGGAAACCCGCTAGAGGCGGTGGCCGGAATCACTGACGCGGTCGCGGTCACGATCGGGAGTGGAGGGCAGTCCTGCGCGCTGCGCTCCGGCGGCGGCATCGTCTGCTGGGGCCGCAACGAACACGGGCAGCTCGGCGATGGAACCACCACCGCGACGACCGGCCTGGTCGACGTCCAGGGGATCTCCGGCGCCGTGGACGTGGTCGCCGGGTGGTACGGTGGGTGCGCCCTCATCGGGGACGGCACCGTCAAGTGCTGGGGCGACAACTCGCAAGGTCAGCTCGGGACCGGATCGACGAGCGCCACGCCCCAGACCGGCACGGCGGTGCCGGGAGTCACCAGCGCAATCGCCATCACCTGGGGCGATCGCAGCGGCTCACTCGTGCTGAACCGCGACATGACGTTCACCTTCTGGGGCGACCCGGCCATTCAAGGCAACGGCTCGCCAAGGACCCTCATGCCTGACAAGTAGCGGTCGAATCCACCCTGTGAGACGAGCGCAAGGTGCGCGGGGAGTTGACCGCCACGCGGTGACCGGGGCATGGTCGCGCGGTGGACAATCAATCAACGAGAATTCGCTGGACCGGACCAACCGCCCGGTGCGCCGACGCCGCCCTGACAATTGAACAGGACGGCGCGCTCCTGCACCGAACGCGCGTGCCCGGCCTTCGAATCGCCGCCGCCGCCCTCCTCCTCCTCGGTTGTCGCACCCGGCTGCTCGATCCCGTCGCGCCCGACGGTGGGGCGCCTCCATCCGTCGTTGCGCTTCCGCCCGACGCCG
>JAJXSP010000271.1 GCA_021784515.1 Myxococcales bacterium
GAGCGATTCTGCGGCAGCGCGTGGTCGATGAAGCGCAGCATCGGATCGCGCGGGATGAGCACCGGCGCCTCGACGAGCGCCGCCGCCGCGGCCGCCCCCACCGTCGCCGCGATCGCCAGCCGGCGCGCCCGCCGCGACGGGCGCAGCTGCCCGCGGCGCCACAAGAGCACGAGGCCGGCGAGCGTCGCCCCCAGCACGATCCACTGCGCGCCGACGAGCGCGCGCTGCGGCCAGTCCCACGGCAGCAGGCCGGGGTTGTCGTCGGCGAACGGCCCCGTCGGCACCGGGATGCGCAGCTGCGTCGGCGTGATCAGCGGCAGCCGCCCGAGCTTGCCGACGAAGGTCTCGATGAAGCCGTAGCGCAGCGGCGGGGGCGTGCGCCGGCGCTGCGGCGGCGACGACTTCAGGAAGCGCGCGATCGCCTCGGCGTCGCGATCCGAGAGCTGGTAGAAGAACCACTGCTTGAAGGCGATGTCGAGCGTGCGCCCGGGGGCGCGTCCCCGACGGAGCGCGCGCGCGATCTCGGCCTCGGACCACCGCCCGATGCCGCTGTCGGGATCGGAGCTGATGTTCGGTGAGACGACCGTGCCGTCGGGCCAGGTGCGCGTGGCGGCGCCGCCACCGAGGAAGTGGCCCTGGTCGTAGGTCATCGGCTCGACGGACTCGGTGTGGCAGTAGGTGCAGGTCAGCGCGCGCACGAGGTACTCGCCGCGTCGCAGCGGATCGCTCTCCTGGCCGAGCCCCTGGAGCGCGCCGCCCGCCTCCCACGGCGCCGGGCGGGCGAGCGTGGCGATGTAGTTCACGACGTCCCAGCGCTGCTCCGGCGTGAGCGCGCTCTCGAACGACGGCATCGGCCCCGGCCGCAGCCCCGTCGAGAGGCGCAGCCACAGCTGCTCGGGTGCGCTGCCGCCGCGGAAGGTCCACGGCGCGGTGAGGTCGCGCGAGCCGAAGTCGGGGTGGTCCAATTTCTCGGGGAGCTGCCGCTGGCGCCCGTCGGAGCCGTGGCACTTCTTGCAGAGTTGATCGTAGAACGCGCGGCCGCGCTCGAGGCTGGCGGCGTCGGGCACGCCGCGCGGCGGGATCGGCAGCGGCGCGCGCGGCCCGTCGAGCGCCGGCGCCGCGAGCTGCTTCACGTAGGCGATCACCCCGCGGATCTCGTCGGGCGAGAGCACGCCCTCGAAGCGCGGCATGGCGCTGGCGCGCAGGCCGTGCGTCACCACCGCGACGAGATCGTCGTCGCTGGGCGCCACGTCGGCGGGCGTGGACTTGTACTTGAAAGCGCCGGCGCGGAAGTCGCGCGGGCGCGGGATCATGTTGCCCGCGGCGGGCCCGAGGCCGTTGCCCGAAAGGCCGTGGCAGCTCGAGCAGTAGCGCACGTAGAGGCGCTGTCCGGCGGGCGCGGAGGCGGCGACCTGCCTCCCGGGCGGCCACGGGAAGTCGGTGTCGAAGGGCAGGCCGGAGTAGCCGGGCGCCGGCTTGCGGTAGCCGACGCGGGCGTAGATCGATCGGCCCGCGTCGAGCAGCGCGAGCAGCGCGGCGGCGACGAAGAGGAGGCGGCGCGGCGAGGCGAGTACCATGCTCACCGGCATGCGAGATCCCAGGGAGTCGAGATGCAGCGCGTGATCATCGTGGGCGGCACGGGGCGCATCGGCGGCGCGCTCGGGCGCCGGCTGGCCGGAGAGCGGCCCGATCTGCACGTGGTGCTGGCGGGCCGTCGCGGCACGGTGGGCGAGAAGCTGGCCAAGGAGATCGGCGAGCAGTGTAGTTTCAAGGCGCTGGAAATCCACGACGAAGATCCGCTGCGCGAGGCGCTGCGCGGTGCCGATCTCGTCGTGAACTGCGCCGGTCCGTTCCAGCAGGCCGAGCCGCTCGTGCTGGCCGCGGCGCTCGATGCGGGCGTGCCGTATCTGGACATCGCCGACGACCTCGCGTTTTCGCGGCGGGCCAAGGAGCTGCACGCGCGCGCCGTCGGCAGGCGCATTCCGGCGGTGGTCAACGGCGGGCTGTTCCCCGGGCTGTCGAACGTCATCGCGGGGCTGCTCGTCGAGCGGGCTGCCGGGGCGGAGCGGGTGGACTTCTCGTACTTCGTCGCCGGCACCGGCGGCGCGGGGCCGGCGGTGATGGCCTCGACCTTCCTGCTCGCGGCGCTGCCCGCGACCGAGTTCGTCGACGGCCATCCCGTCGGGCGCAAGGCGTTCACCGGCAAGCGCGTGGTCGAGTTCCCCGCGCCCGTCGGACGGCGCGCCACCTTCTACATCGAGCTGCCCGAGGTGAGCACCTGCGCCGAGACCTACCGCGTCCCGAACGTGTCGGCGCGCTTCGGCACCGCGCCCGGGATCTGGAACACGAACACGCGCGCGATAGCGTCGCTGCCGCGGTCGTGGGTCGGCGATCGGCGCCGCGTCGCAGGGATGGTGAGCGTGCTGATGCCGATGCTGCGCGCGGTGGACTGGTTCGTCGGCGCGGCGGCAGCGATGCGGGTGGACGTCGTCGGCCGCGTCGGGCAGGAGCGCACGATCGCGTGGGCCCACCCCGAGACGGTGCCGGCGATCGCCACCGCCATCGCCGCGCAGGCGGGCGAGCTGCTCGACGGGCGGGTCGCGCCTGGAGTGTGGTGGCCCGAGGAGGCGATCAAGGACAAGGAGGCGCACATCCGGCGGGCGAGCGAGGGAGCGTCGCTGATCCTGCCGGAGGACTGAGCCGGCAAGCGCATGGCGGCAAGCGCATGGGGACGGTATTGGCTTGCCTACCGGCGCGGTGGTCGAATCGCGGGATGGGAAAGCGATCGTTCCCGTCCCCGTTCCCGCGACCTGCACCAAGAATGCGCCCGCGCCCCCCTCCGCGGTTTGGCAGTCGGCCTACCTTGGGGCAAGCTCGCCCCCATGCGATCCCTGCCCCTGGTCCTGCTCCTGTGCGCCGCGCCGGCGTCGGCCAAGCTCGTCCCGGTTCCGCCGCCGAACCTCGGCGGCCCGCGCTGCGACGACCTCGACCCGGTCGCGCTCGCCGAGGCGGTCGAGCGCGAGCTGCCGACGCTGCGCAAGATGAACGGCACCGTCACCTTTGCCGACCGCATCCTCACCTGGGCGCAGTACGCCTCGGGGACGCTCGAGCCGCTCGCACGGCTGGCGCGGCAGGGCCGCGAGGTGCTCTGCTCGGCGCTGCCGCAGCGCTTCGCCTTCTATCGCAACCCCGACGCCGGCGCCGGCAAGTTCACCGCCTACCACAACCCGATCCTCCGCGGCAGCCGCACGCGTCACGCGCCCTACCTCTTCCCGCTCTACAAGCGCCCGACGGGCGAGGCGGCGCACTTCACCACCGCGCAGATCCTCGATGGCACCCTCGAGGGGCGCGGCCTCGAGCTGGTCTACCTCGACGACGCCACCGCCGCGCTCGCCGCCCAGGTCGAGGGCTCGGCCACCATCCTCCTCGACGACAACACCTACATCGCGGTCGCCTCCGACGGAAACAACGGCTTCCCGTACCAGAACGTCTCGAAGCTCCTCCTCGCCGACAACAAGATCCCGAAGAGCCAGGTGACGCCGATCTCGATGACGCGCGCGCGCAAGTACTTCATCGACCACCCCGCCGAGCTGAACGCCTACTGGGCGAAGAACCCGCACTTCGTCTTCTTCAAGGAGAAGCCCGCCACCGGCGGCGCCGCGAGCGGCAAGTTCGGCCCGCTCACCCCCGGGCGCTCGCTCGCCGTCGACCCGCTCCACGTGCCGCTCGGAGTGGCGGTGTGGTTTCGCACGGACATGCCGCGCATCGCCGACAACAAGGTCGCCGAGTGGGTCTCCTACGGCCGCGTCGCGCTCGGGCAGGACACCGGCGCGGGGATCACCGGCGCCGGGCGCGTCGACGTCTTCTTCGGCACCGGCGAGTATGCCGAGCAGGCGGCCGCGGTGACGACGCGCCCCGGCGAGCTGTACGTGCTCCTCGGGCGATGAACGCGCTCCGTCGCCGCGATGGTTGTTGGCTCCGTCCCTCGAACGGGGAATAATCCCGCGCATGGAAACGCCCGGTAGCGCCGCCGCCAGGCGCAAGCTCCTGGTGGACTCGCTCCTCGCCACACTCGAGCGCTCGAAGCTCCGCGACCTGATCGAGGAGGCGACGCTGCGCTCGGTCATCGAGATGGCGATGCCCGACATGTGGCGCAATCGCGAGATCTGGCTCGAGGCGCTCTGGCGGATGATCCGCCGCGAGCCCGGCCTCACCCGCGAGGAGGCGGCGCTCCCGCTGCTCGCCTTCTCGACGTGGGAGAAGGTGCTCGATGCGAAGATCCGCCTGCCCGAGGAGCTGGCGGTGGTGCCGCTCGAGGCGCGGATGCTCGCCCGCGACGCGCTCCACCTCGGGGAGGACGTCGTCGAGAAGATCCTCGACGACTACAAGCAGGAGTTCGACAAGGAGCAGGCGCTCGAGGCGGCCCGCCTCGACAGCGAGGAGCAGGACGCCGAGTCGGCGGCGATGCGCGGAGCCCCGTCGGGCGACGCGCCGGCGGTGGGCAAGAAGCCGACGACGAAGAGCATGCCGGTCGTTGGGCGCGGACCGACGACGAAGAGCCAGCCGGCGATCAAGGGAAAGAGCGCCAACCCGTCGATCGCTCACGCGCTGGGGACCGCGTCCTACTCCGACCTGCCGCCCGAGCTGAAACGCAAGCGCCGCATTCGCTACTACATCACCGCCGGCATCGTCATCGTGGGGATCTCCGTCGGCTCGGGCGCGATCTCGTTCTTCCAATCGCACAGCTTCGGGCCGGCGACCCCGGAGAACCTCGACAACGTGGCCGAGGTGCTCAAGCTGCGCGACGGGAAGCGGTCGGGCACCATCGTCACCGCGTTCGTGGACGACCCGCGGTGGAAGGAGATGTCGATGGGCCAGCGGCAGGCGATCGCGATGGACGTGTACGTCGGGCTGCGACGCTCGAAGGGCATTACGCGCCTCGAGCTGCACGACCCGGCGACCGCCGTCAACTGGGCGATGAGCGGCTCCGGCTCCGTGGCCGTCGAGAACATCCCGTAGCGACCCCGTTACGGCGTCCCGAGATCCTCCATCAGCCCCTCGAGCACCAGGTCCGACAGCGCCACCGATCCCTGCATCAGCACGAAGCGGCCCTCGCTCTTGCGGACGACCAGACCGCCGGCCCACGTGCGCTCCACGCCGTCGGTGCGCCGCACGTCGATCGTCCAGCTGTACCCGCCCTCGTCGGGCTCACGGTGCGGCACGAAGCCCGCCGAGCGGAACAACGGCAGGTGCACCGACGTCGACACCACCATCACCACGCGGTTGGCGTGCGGCGCGACCATGAACGAGTAGGGCCGGGCGGCCCAGCCGCGGGTCTCCGCCACGCGCTGCACCGAGAACGACAGCAGCGCCGACAGACGCTCCACCGCTTCGTAGATGTCGCGCATGGCCGGCCGGGATTCTACAGGAAGCGGGCGGTCGGTGGGGCGCTACTTGGGCGCTGCGGCGGTCATGCGGCTGCCCTCGACGGGCGTGGCGCGATCGACCTTCCGCCCGTCGAGGAGCGCGCCCACGAACGTGCACGGCAGCGCCGCCGCTTCGACGAGGCGGGCGTGGTCGGAGAGCTGGAAGTGCAGGTGCGGCTCGCTCGAGTTGCCCGAGTTGCCGACCAGCCCGATCACGTCGCCGGCGGCCACCCGTCGCCCCGTCTTCACCCGGATCGATCCCGGCTGGAGGTGGGCGAGGAGCGCGAACTCGCCCCCGCCGAGATCGATCGACACCGAGTTGCCGGGGGCGTAGTAGGGATCGCGCTGGCCGGGCGTGTTCTCTGGCACGCCGTCGATGACGAGCGCCACCGTGCCCGCCGCCGGAGCGAGCGCCTCCTCGCCGTACGCCAGGTAGTCGGCGTTGGTGCGCCCGTCGGTGCGGAAGCTGCGGCCGTCGGCGCCGCGAATCAGCCAGTCCACCGCGAAGCGCTGGTTGGGGCTGGAAAAGTGCGGGTTCTTCGGGCTCCGCTCGGCGTTCACCGCGGTCCACGTGCCGCGAAAGGGCGGTCGCAGCTTCGCCTTGGGCTGGTAGTGGTCGAAGCGGTCCAGCGCCGGCGGCGGCGCCTGCTCGTCGGTGATCGCCAGGCCGGCGATCCGCCCGTCGGGGAGCAGGGTGACCACCGCGTTGCTGACCGCGCCGCGCTGCCAGTTGCACTTGACGGTGAAGGCGACCGTGCCCTCGGCGTTGTCGTGGCGCAGGCGCACGATCACGCTCCGGGCGGGGGCGCGCTCCTTGCGCACCGGGTCCATCACGGCGGCGACGGCGGCGAGCGGGACGGCGGCGCGCATGCGCGAATCGAAGCGCTGGAAGGCGGCGTCGTAGCGGCCGTCGGCCAGGTCCCGCACCGTGTCGCGGGCGATCGTTTCGAGGTCGGGGGGCTCGTCGGCGACGGCAGGCGCGGCGAGAGCGGCGAGCAGCAGCGACAGTCGGGTGTGGTGCATCACGAGGGCTCCGCGTCGGGGGCGCCGGTGCGGGCGGCCCTCGACGATCATCCCGCGCGCGCTCCCTGCGAGGGGGGCGGCGGCACCTTGGCTTCGCGCTTCTGGAGGATCGCGACGTAGCTCCGCATCCGCGAGAGCTCGTCGGCGGTGCGCACGCGGCGGTAGCGCTCGGTGACCGCCCACCCCGCGGTGATGAACAGCGCGGCGCCGAGGACGGCGCACAGGATCCACGGTGTCGGCGACTCGGGCGGTTCGGCGGGTCCCGCGTTGTCGGGGAGCGGCGGACGGTGCATCGCCCGCGGCGGTGGCGGCGCCAGCACGTCGATCAGCGCCGCGGTCCCACCGTCGGGAACCAAGGGCGAAGGTTGCGCCCACGCGGCGCCGGCGCCGGCGAGCAGCCATGCGAGCGCGCACGCGCAGCCGAAGCGAAGAGGAGCAATGGCAGGGGCCCGCACGACCGGCAAAGGTACACGCAATTGGCACGCGCGAAAAGGCGCAACTTCCCGCGGCCGCGGCCGACAATCATCCGGCGCTGAGGAGGAGGAGGCGATGGGGATGCGTGGCGGACTCGGAACGGGAGGCGTTGCGTTCGTCGTGGTGGCGCTGTTAGCGTGCGCCGATGCGGAGCGGGTGGCGCGCGGCGCTTCTGGCGCTGTGGTGGATCGTCGGGACGCCGGGCGCGGCGAGCGCGGGCCAGCTCCGCATCGACTTCCTCGACGTGGGGCAGGGCGACGCGTCGCTGATCACCTCCCCGTCGGGCAAGACCGTGCTGATCGACGGCGGGCCGCCCGAGTCGGCGGAGCGCCTGGGTGCGCGCCTCGCGCGACTTCGGGCGCCGATCGATCTCGTCGTGCTGACCCACCGCCACCTCGATCACCTCGGGGGCCTGGAGAAGGTGGTGGCCACCGTCGGAGCGCGGAGCTACCTCGACGCGCCCTTTCCGCACCCGTCGCGCGAGTACGCGCGCCTGATGCGGCTGCTCGCGGAGCGCGGCACGAAGGTGCGCGACGCAGCGCCGGGCCGCCGGATCGATCTCGGCGGGGGCGCGACGCTGACGCTGCTTGGCCCGCCCGAGCCGCCGCTGCATGGGACGCGCTCCGACGTGAACGCCAACTCGGTGGTCCTCCGCGTGGACTACGGCGCCTTCTCCGCGCTCTTCGCCGGCGACGCGGAGGCCCCGACGGAGCGCTGGCTGCTCGATCGCGCGGCGGCGGGATCGGGGGCGCTGCGCGCGCGCGTCGTGAAGGTGGCGCACCATGGGAGCCGCTACGCCTCGACGCCGCGGTTCGTGGCGGCGGTGTCGCCGGAGGTGGCGGTGGTGAGCGCGGGCGCGGGCAACTCCTATCACCACCCCGCGCCGTCGACGGTGGCGCGCTGGAAGGCGGCGGGCGCGCGCGTGTTCCGCACCGACCTCGACGGCGAGGTGACGGTGCTCAGCGACGGGCACACTTTGCGCGTGGAGACGGAGCGCGCGGCCGCCCAAGCAACCGGTGCGCGCGGGCAGCCGCCGTCGCCCACCGTCGAGGAGGCCCGGTGAGTTGCAAAGAGACGCGCGCGTTCGTCGACCGCATCGAGGGGACCATCGCCGTGCTGCGTGCCGACGGCGCCACGATCGAGCTGCCGGCGGCGATGCTGCCCGAGGGCGCCGGCGAGGGGACGTGGGTGGCGATCTCCATCGCTCCGATCGCCGTTCCCGAGGAGGCCGCCGCGGGAGAAACGCTGCGCGCGAAGCTGGGCGCCGACGACGACGGCGGGGACTTCAAGCTGTAGCGGCGGTGCCACGACCGTGGACGCGCCGCCACGGTGAGAGGCGGTCGGGACGAGGCCCGATCGCTCCGAAGCCCGCTTTCCGACGGTGAACGCGTCGGGCGGCACGGCCGTTGCCAAGCGGGCCGGGGCATGGCCTCCCAATCGACCCTCATTGCGCTTGCTTTTTCCTCGATTCTCAGCTGCGCCCCGCCGCCCGGCGCCCCCGCCGGCACCGACCAGCCCGCTCCCTCGGACGATCACTCCGACGGCGGCGCCGCCCCGACGGCGAACCCCGATCTCGCCTCCAACGGCCCGGCGCCGTCGCTGCCGGACATGGCGA
>JAJXSP010000272.1 GCA_021784515.1 Myxococcales bacterium
GATCGGCGTCGCGGCGTGGGACGGCAGCGGGCCCGTGACGGCCGACGCGCTGCTGTCGGCCTCCGACGACGCCCTCTACCAGGCCAAGGAGAAGGGCCGCAACCGCGTCGTGCTGTCGCTCGTGCGCGGCGACGGGTAGCGCCGTGGTTTGCTGTTGCGGACGCCGAGGGCGCCTGTGCTAGCATCGGCGGCGCTCCGCTTGGCGGAGCCCGACGTGACGAACGAGAGGCGACGGAAGCCATGAGCGAGAACGACAAGGGCAACTCGACGGCGATGTGGGACTTCGGCCTCCTCGGGCTGATCATCCTGGTGTTCCTGCTGGCGCTCTCCGAGGGGACGCGGCCGTTCGCGATCGGGCTCGGCGTCGGCGTGCCCTTCGGGCTCGGCGTGCTGCTGCTGGTGGTCGCGATGATCGACCGGACCACCAAGGGCAAGATGGAGATGGACACCTCCACCATCACCATGATCCTCACGGTGCTCGCGATGGCCGGCGTCGCCCTCCTCGCGCTCAGCCCCGCGACGCGGCCGTTCGCGATCGCGCTCGGCATCAGCGTGGCGGTGATCGGCGCGCTGATCTTCGTTATCGTCGGCGCGATGGCGGCGATCTTCGGCCTCGGCGCGGCGCGCCAGGATCACGACTTCAGCTCGTTGCCGCCGCAGGAGGAGCAGCTCTTTGTGGCGCACGAGCACGCGATGCTGGCCAACTCGAAGGCGAGCAACATGATCGGCTTCGGCGTCGCCGGCGTGGTGTTCGTGATCGCGCTCGCCATCACCGGCGCCGGCTACACGCCTTGCTACAAGTACTGCAAGCACACGCCGACGACCTGCAAGACCGACCAGCAGGTGGCCGACTTCAAGGCGAGCTGCGAGAGCGCGTGCGGCAACCTCGAGGGGATGTCGGGCCTCACGCTGCTCAAGCCCGTCGAGGGCGGCGAGACCGAGGGCGAGGGCTCGCAGGCGCACAAGAAGCTCGCGCCGCGCGCGGTCGGCGGCAAGGAGTACGTCGAGCAGCTCGAGGCGTGCAACTTCGCCAACGGCGCCGGCGAGACCTGCGACGAGCCGGTCAAGCGCGCGCTCGGCCTGAAGCTCTGGTGCCCCGAGAACTGACGAGAAGTAGCTCGCCCGCGTTGCCTCCGCTCTCCCGCGACGAAGTCCTCCGCCTCGACCGCCAGCACCTCTTCCACCCCTACGGCTTCGCCGACGACCCGCGACCGCCGCTGGTGATCGCGCACGCCGAGGGGGCGCGCCTCGTGGACGCCGACGGGCGCGAGTACCTCGACGGCAACGCCTCGTGGTGGGTGGCGGCGCTCGGCCACCGTCACCCACGGCTCGTCGCCGCGCTCGCCGCGCAGGCGCAGACGCTCGGCCACGTGGCGCTCGCCGGGATCACGCACGAGCCGGCGGCGGCGCTGGCGCGCGACCTCGTCGCGGTGGCGCCCTCCGGACTCACGCGCGTCTTCTTCTCCGACGACGGCTCGACGGCGGTGGAGGCGGCGCTGAAGCTGGCGGTGCAGCTCTTCGCGCAGGAGGGACGGCCCAAGAAGCGGCGCTTCGTGGCGCTCGAGGGCGCGTTCCACGGCGACACCTCGGGCGCGGTCAGCCTCGGCGGCGTGGAGGTGTTCCGGCGCCGCTTCGGCCCGCTGCTCTTCGACGCGATCCACGTCCCGTCGCCCGCCCCGGACGACGAGGCCGACGAGGTGGCGTGGCGTCGCGCCTTCGACGCGGTCGCGGCGCTCGTCGAGCGCGAACACGAGGAGATCGCCGGCGTCGTCGTCGAGCCGATCGTCCAGGGCGCCGCCGGGATGCGCCGCTACGCGCCCGAGTACCTCGCGCGCCTCCGCGAGCTGACCGCGCGGCGCGACGTGTTGCTGATCACCGACGAGGTGTTCACCGGCTACGGCCGCACCGGCCCGATGTGGGCGTGCGATCTCGCCGGCATCGCGCCCGACCTCCTGTGCACGGCGAAGGGCTTCTCGGGCGGCCTGCTCCCGATGGCGGCGACGCTGCTCACCGAGCGGATCTTCGACGGCTTCCGGGGCGGCCGCTCGCGCGCCTTCCTGCATGGCCACAGCTTCACCGGCAATCCGCTCGGCGCCGCCGTCGCGCGCGAGGTGCTCGCCGTCTACCGCGACGAGGACGTGCTCGCCCGCGCGGCGGGCAAGGCGCGCCGGCTCGCGGCGGCGACCGAGGCGCTGCGCGTGCTGCCGTCGGTGCTGCGCGTGCGGCAGATCGGGATGGTGGCCGCCGCCGACCTCGCGCCGTCGGGGCAGGGCGGCTACCTCGGCGAGGCGGGCTGGCGCGTCTACGACGAGGGGCTGGCGCGCGGCGCCGTTCTGCGCCCGCTCGGCGACACCGTCTACCTCACGCCGCCGCTCAACATCCCCGACGACGACCTCGACCGCCTGTGCGGGATCTGGCTGGACGCGGTGCGCGCCGTCGTCAGTGGCGCATGAGCGCGCCGGGCGGCTCGCCGAGCGGCAGCCCGCCGGCGTCGCGCACCGAGAGCATGCGATGCGATGCGTCCTCGAGGAGCACCGCGTCGGCCTCCATCAGCGCCGCCGCGTCGCGCGCCGACTCCCCGGTGTCCTCGCCGTCCGACGGCAGGTAGCCGCTCAGGGGAATCCACCCGCCGCGGGCGCGACGCCAGCCGAAGTAGCTCCACGGCAGGCGCTGCGGGTTCTCCTCGGCGATCTCCGACGGCGAAGGTGGCGCCGCCGCCTCCGGCTCGCCGCAGCGCAGCCAGAGATCGATGTGCTCGAAGGGCGCCTCCGACGACGAGAACTTCGCGAACGAGGGCGCTCGGCGGCCCACCATCCGGCGGAGCCGCGCCCAGTCGACGTGGCGCACGAACGCCGCCTCGCCTGCGCCCGGCGTCAGCACCATCCAATAGCAGCGGCCGCGATCCAGGCGCCCGGCCGCGTCGTAGACGAGGGCGAACTCGTAGCTTCTCCCGCCGTGCTGGCGCTCCCAGAGGGGCTGTGCCAGCCAACCCGCGGGCAGGGCGGGCAGCTGATGCATGCCATGTAATCTGCGTCGCGGGGTCGCTCCCGCTACGAACGACGTCCTGAAATCCGATGGCTACCAGCCCCTGGCGACGCAAGACGTCAGCGCCGAGCGCTGGTCGTCATGCTTTCTCAGGAGAAGGATTCCGGAGGGTCGAAATCGAGGGGAGTGACCCTCAAATCAGGGAGAGCGACTTCAGGCCGGTGCGGAAGCGGACCAGGAGCGAGCCCTTCAGGACGTTCTCGATCTTTCCCCGGCCGTGCTCGGGGTGCTGGATGATCTCGCCCGCCTTGTAGCGCTCCTTCGTCGAGAAGGTGCGCACGTCGGTCGCCTCGGCCAGCTCCTTCTGGAGGGCGAAGCGGGCCTCTTCCTTGCGACGCGACTCGAGCTGCTCGCGGGTGGGCTTGGCAGGCACCGCGGGCTTGGCCGCGCTCACCGACGGCAGCGACTTGCTGCGCGCGGGCGCCGTGCGGAAGCCGTGGCGCGCGTTGCAGGCGTTGCAGATCACCTGCTTCGGCCGGCCGTCGACGAGCGCGACGATGGCGTGCTCGGTCAGGCCGCCGCAGGTGCCGCACCACGCCTCCAGCTCGCCGCCGACGCGGTAGGAGGGCGCCTCGCCGCGACGGAGGACGGGCCCGAAGCGCGACGGCTCGATCGACTTCGGCGGATCGCGCGAGAAGAGGAACGGGAAGCCGCCGTCGGCCGCCTTGCGCACCGCCTGCCCCGACTCCTTTTGCGGCAGGCGCGCGGCGTGGCGACGCAGATCGGTCACGCGACGGCCCTGGGTCCGCTCGACGTGTGCACGCTCGGCCTCGGGCACGGCGGCGAGCAGCTCCGCGTACTCCTCGGCGATCGCCTTCACGGAGGCGTTGGCGCCCAACACCTCTTCGCTGGGCGGCTGGTCGGCCTCGAGGAGACGGGAGACGAGGTCGGTGGCGTCGATGATCTTTTCGGAAAGCTCGTGGAACCGCGCGCGGGTGCCTTCTTCCAAAGCTGCTTGCCTCCGGTTGCGGGGAGCCTTCTATCACGGCGGGGGGGCGGGGACAACTCGCCTCAACCGCTGGCGAGTTCTTCGCCCCCGCTTCGGTGTAGAGTCGCGGCCCTCTGCTGATCCTCCAGGAGGAGCACATGACCGAAGCGGCTGCGGTCCGCCCCGGCGGGCAGGTCACCGTCGGGTTGATGGACGGTCGGGTCCAGGAGTGGGCGATCGCCAAGTTCGGCCCGCGGCTGTCCGCGCTGGCGCTCGAGGGCGGGGGAAAGCGCGGCGACACGCTCGTGCCGGTCGACCAGGTGGCGTGGATCGGGTTCCGCGCCGCCGCCGGCGAAGTGGCCCGGCCGTCGGATGCCGAGGTGCGTAGCGTGAAGGTCCACGTCGCCGGCGGGAAGTCGTTCCTCGTGGACGCGCCGGTCGACCGCGACGCTGCGCCGGAGGGCTTCTACGCCTGGCCCGACGACGGCAACCCGTGGCGCCAGATGTGGTTCTACCGGCGCGGCGTCAACGCATGCGAGAACCCGCTTCCGCTCGGCGCGCTGCTGGTCGAGGATGGCCACGTCCCGCAGGGCGCGATCGATCGCGGGCTGGCGGCCCGCGACGCTCCGCTCGGCCAGATCCTCGTCGAGCAGGAGCGCGTCAGCCGCGATCAGGTGGAGGCCGCGGTGGCGACGCAGGCGCGCAAGAAGCTGCGCCTGGGCGAGGTGCTCGTCGAGGCCGGCATCGCGACCGAGCAGGACATCGCGCGCGCTCTCGACGAGCAGAAGCGGCGCAAGGGCAAGAAGATCGGCGAGATCCTGGTGGCGCTCGGCGTCGTGAGCGAGGAGCAGCTCACCGCGACGCTCGCGCGCAAGTTCGAGATCCCGTTCGTCGATCTCGACGACCTGAAGCTCAACCCGGCCGCGGCGCGCGACGTGCCCCGCGATCTGGTGGAGCGCTATCGATTCCTCCCGGTCGATGCCGACGAACGGACGCTCACCGTCGCGATCGCCGACCCGCTGTTCGTCGAGATCCACGACGCGCTTCGTTTCGCGCTGCCGCGCAAGCGCGTCCGCGAACTGCTGGCGATGCCGTCGCAGCTCAAGACGCACGTCGAGGTGTTCCTGCGGGCGGCCCCCTTCAGCGGTGCGGTCGACGACAACGCGATGAGCGAGATCTTGCGAGAGCTGGCCACGAGTGATCCGGTGCCGCTGGTGGTCGATGCGTCCGTCTCGACCCTGCGCGAGACCGACAGCGCAATCATCCGTCTCGCCAACCAGATCATCGCCGACGGCGTGCGTTGCCGCGCCTCCGACATCCACATCGAGCCCAACGGCGCTGAATCCACGACGCGCGTGCGCTTCCGCGTCGACGGCGACTGCACCGCGTATCAGGAGATCCCGCCCGGCTATCGCGCGCCGCTCGTCGCGCGCTTCAAGATCATGGCGCAGCTCGACATCTCCGAGCGACGCAAGCCGCAGGACGGCAAGATCCGCTTCCGGATCGGCGGCCGAGACATCGAGCTGCGGGTGGCGACGCTCCCGACCGTCAATGGCAACGAGGACGTGGTCATGCGGATCCTCGCGGCGCAGAAGCCGCAGCCGCTCGCCCTCATCGGGCTGTCCGACGACAACCTCGGGCGCGTGCGCGCGATGCTCGCGCAGCCCTACGGGCTCATCCTGTGCGTCGGGCCGACCGGGTCGGGCAAGACCACGACGCTGCACTCCATGCTCGGGGCGCTCAACTGCGTCGACACGAAGATCTGGACGGCCGAGGATCCCGTCGAGATCACGCAGCCGGGCCTGCGGCAGATGCAGATGCAGCCGAAGATCGGGCTCGACTTCGCCACCGCGCTGCGCGCCTTCCTGCGCGCCGATCCCGACGTGATCATGGTGGGTGAGATGCGCGATCCCGAAACCGCGGGCATCGCCGTGGAGGCTTCGCTCACCGGGCACCTCGTCCTCTCGACGCTCCACACCAACAGCGCCCCCGAGACGATCACGCGCCTGCTCGACATGGGCCTCGACCCGTTCAGCTTCGCCGACGCACTGCTCGGCGTGGTGGCGCAGCGCCTCGCACGGCGGCTGTGCGCGTGCAGCGAGATGGAGCCGGGGACGAAGGAGGAGCTCGATGAGATGGCGGACCTGTACGGCCGCGAGGCGTGGCAGCGGCGCGGGATCGCGCCCGACGGAAAGCTCCTCGTCGGGCGGGCGCGCGGCTGCGATGCCTGCAGCCAAAGCGGCTACAAGGGGCGGCTCGGGATCCACGAGGTGCTGTCGTGCGGCGACGAGGTGAAGCGCCTCGTGCAACGGCGGGCGCCGGTGGCCGAGGTGCGGGCCGCGGCGCTCGCCGGCGGGATGACCTCTCTGCTGCGCGATGGCATCGACAAGGCGCTCGCCGGTCAGACCGACCTCAAGCAGATCCTCGCCGTGTGCGGGCGCTAAGGAGCCGCGGCCGAAACAATCTCGCCAAGGCAGCCGATCCATCCCGACCGACTTCGTCGCTCGTCGGTCACTTGCAGAGAGCAAGCTCCCTCCGAACACGATAGCCGTGCCAACTTCATCGAGTCTTCGGCGTCGAGACGGCGCGAGTTGCAGACCCGAAATCCCCGTTCATAGCGCCTCCTGGGCGCGAACCACCGTGAACGCCGTCATCTGCACGATCGTGCTCACCGAAGCGTCGCGCGGCAGCGCCGTCACCGGCTTGCCGAGCCCGAGCAGCACCGGCCCGATCGCCGTCGCGCCGCCCAGCGTCGACATGAGCTTGTAGGCGACGTTGCCCGCGGCGAGATCGGGGAAGACCAGCACGTTCGCCGCGTCGGAAAGCTGCGAGAATGGATACAGCTCCTTGAGCTGGTCGTAGTTGACCGCAGCGTCGGCCTGGACCTCGCCGTCCACCTCGAGGTCGGGGCGCTTCTCCCGCACCAGCTCGACGGCGCGCGCCATCTTGCGGGACTCGGGGTGAGGCGCCGAGCCGAAGTTGGAGAACGAGATCATCGCGACGCGCGGGACGATGTCGAGGCGGCGCACCTCGTCGGCCACGAGGATCGCCGTCTCGGCGAGGGTCTCGGCGTCGGGGGCGATGTTGATTGTCGTGTCGGTGAAGAACTTCAGATCGCCGTTCTTCAGCACCATCAGGTAGAAGCTGGTGACGCGCTTCACCCCCGGCGCGCGGCCGACGATCTCGAGCGCCGGACGGATCGTCTCCGGGTAGCTCATGGTGAGCCCCGAGACGAGGCCGTCGGCGTCGCCGCGCTTCACCATCATCATGCCGTACGGGTTGCGACGCATCATCGTGCGGCGGGCCACGTCGCGCGTCACACCCCTGCGCTGGCGGAGGTTGTAATAGTCATCGACGTAGTCGTCGAAGTGCGCGTCGCTCGGGTCGATGATCTCCACCTTGCCGAGCAGGTCGCCGAGCTCCAGCTCCTTCGCCCGCGCCTCGATCGCCGACCGCACGCCGAGCAGGATCGGCCGCGCGATGCCGTCATCGACGATCTGCATGCAGGCGCGCAGCACCTTGGGCTGCTCGCCCTCGGGGAAGACGATCCGCTTGGGCTGCGTGCGCGCGCGCTGCACGGTCTTGCGCAACACGGCGTGCATGCCACCCATCCGTCGCTGCAGCTGCTCGCGGTACTGGTCGAGGTCGATCTTGTGACGCGCGACGTCCGACTCCATCGCCGCGCGCGCGACGGCCGGCGCCACCCACCACAGCACTCGCGGGTCGAACGGCTTCGGGATGATGTACTCGCGGCCGAAGCGGAACGAGGTGTTGCCGTACGCCTCGGAGACCGACTCGGGCACGTCCTCGCGGGCGAGCGTCGCCAGCGCGCGCGCGGCCGCCACCTTCATCGGCTCGTTGATCTCGCGGGCGCGCACGTCGAGGGCGCCGCGGAAGATGAACGGGAAGCCGAGCACGTTGTTCACCTGGTTCGGGAAGTCGCTGCGCCCCGTCGCCATGATGAGGTCGTCGCGCACCGAGCGCGCCTCGTCGTAGCCGATCTCCGGATCGGGGTTCGCCATCGCGAACACGATCGGACGGTCGGCCATCGAGGCCACCATCTCCTTGGTGACGGTGCCGGCCTTCGAGCAGCCGAGCAGCATGTCGCAGCCCCGCACCGCGTCGGCGAGCGTGCGCAGCTCCGTCGAGCGTGCGAAGCGCTCCTTGTATTGATTCATCCCCTCCTTGCGCCCGCGGTAGATCACGCCGATCGAGTCGACCATGGTGACGTTCTCGAGCGCGACGCCGAGCGAGACGTAGAAGTTGGCGCAGGCGATCGCCGAGGCGCCGGCTCCGTTGACCACCACCTTCAGCGACGAGAGCGGCTTCTTCTGGAGCTCGGCGGCGTTGAGCAGGGCGGCGCCGGAGATGATCGCGGTGCCGTGCTGGTCGTCGTGGAACACCGGGATCTTCATCCGCTTCTTCAGCTCGCTCTCGATGTAGAAGCACTCGGGAGCCTTGATGTCCTCGAGGTTGATCCCGCCGAAGGTGGGCTCGAGGGCGGCGACGGCCGCGATGATCAGGTCGGGGTCCTGCGGCGACATCTCGATGTCGAAGA
>JAJXSP010000273.1 GCA_021784515.1 Myxococcales bacterium
AGCCGGCGACCGTGCAGCTCCTGCGGCGCGATGGCCTCTGGCGCTTCTCCGAGGCAAAAGGGGTCGCCAACGCCGCCCTCGCGGACTCGACGCGCGAGTCCATCCGCTCCGTGGTCGGCGGCGCGCTCGGGCCCGCTAGCCTCGCCGCCTTGGCGCCCGAGGTGCCGACCATCGCGCCGGGAATGGTCGCCGCGACGGAGGTCGGGCGAACGCGGTTTTCCGACGCTGAGCGTTTCCGGATCGCTGACGGGCTGCGCCGCATCCGGGGACGCTCACGAGCTGCGGACGATGGAGCCTTCTGCATCGTCGAGAAGGCGCCCTTCTTCGTCCAGTTCCTCTCGCGCGTGACGGCGCCCACGTTCCTCTCCGAGGTCAGCTCTCATCACTACCAACCCACCGTCGCTGATCGCCTCACTGAGCGCACGATCGACTTCCTTTCCGGTTGTGGTTTCGACTGGCCACGGCCGGGCACCAACTTTCGCAACGACTTGCCCGCCTCCTCCGACGAGGACTGCGCCGCCGCCGCCGACTTCGCGCTCGGAATCTTGTTCGCGGTGTTCGGCCACCGCTCAGGCCGCTCGCTCGAGCTGAAGGTGCACATCCCAGCCTGACGAGCGACGGCGACTTGAACCGAGGAGGTTCCATGGGCGCGATCGTGAGCTTCGAGTGTGGTTCCTGCGGCTACGTGACCGGCGAGCTGGGGCTCGGCCCGGCACCTTTCCCGGAGCGCTACGATCCGGTGCTGGTGTCGTGCCCGACCTGCAGGTCGCTGAAGGTCGTCCATGCCCCGGACGTGGGGAAGGGTTGCGCGTGCGGCGCGAAGCTCCGTGTGCGCCGAGGGACCGACCGCGTGTCCTGCCCGCGGTGCCGGAAGCGGATGACGTCCGTGATGCAAGGCCTCTGGGATTGACGCCTCCCATCTCTCGCGCGCAGGGTGCCTGAACGCCATGGCCAAACAGAACGCGAAGGGCGCGCTCCTCGGTCTCGCGGTGGGAGACGCGCTGGGAACCACGCACGAGTTCAAGGCGCTGACCGCCCCGGACTTCCCGTCGCTGGCGCTCGGACCGCTGACCGACATCGTCGGCGGTGGCCCCTTCGGCGTCGCCGCCGGGCAGGTGACCGACGACACGCAGATGGCGTGCTGCCTCGCGGTGAGCCTGAAGTCGAAGCCGGCGTTCGAAGTCGGCGACGTCGCCGGGCGGTACGTCGCCTGGATGAAGCACGCGTTCGACATCGGCTCCCAAACCAGTGCCGCCCTCGGAGCTGTCGCGAACGGGCGCTCCCCTCTCGACGCGGGGCGCGACGTGTGGATCGCGAGCGGGCGGAAAGCAGCGGGCAACGGCTCCCTCATGCGGACCGTGCCGATCGCGGTGCACTTCGCCGCCGCCGATGGGGCACGCCGCCGCGCGTCGATGCTCGACTCGGCGATCACGCACTACGACCCGCGCTGCAGGATCGCCTGCGCGGCGTTCAACGCCGCCATCGCGCATGCCATCGAAGCCGCGCCAGCCGACGCCGCGGCGCTGGTTGCGGTGGCACGCGCGGAAGTCGATCACGCCGCGACGGCGCTCTTGGCTGAGGCACCGGGCGACGCCGCCGCGATCGCCGCAGCCGCCAGCGCGCTCACGAACGACCTCGAAGCCGCGGCCTGCGACAACCCGGATCTCTACGGCCCCGAGATGCACATCCAGCGCACGCAGGGCTTCGTGCGCGTGGCCTTCCGCCTCGCGTTCTGGGAGCTGCTGCATGCGCCGACCTTCTCGGCGGGGATGATCGAAAACGTCGAGCCCCCACGTTCGCTTCATCAACACGGACCAGGGGAGACTGCGCTCGCGACCTTTGAGGGGCAAGCCCGCGAAAGCGGGCTGCTCCAGGCCCTGACTGTCGTCGGGGCCGGCGAGATCGTCACGGAGCGGCGCACCATGCAAGGCAGGTGACGCCACCGCCTGCGCTCGCCGACGGCGATCGTGGTGGAGGTGGAGACTTGAAAGGCAGGCGCGTCCGCGCAGTTCGTTAATGCACGCAGATGCGGTCGACCGCGGAGGAGGGGCCGATGGCGTTCGCCCCTCCCACCACGAGGACGCTACCGTCCTGGAGAACGGTCACCGTTGGCGCCAGGCGCCCCTCGGTCAGGTCAGGGCCGGGGGTCGTCGTCCCGATGTTCGGATCGTAGACCTCGGTGCTCTTGAAGGGAGGGTCCCAGTTGTAATTGGCCTGCTCGAATCCGCCGCCGGCGATCAGGACTTTCCCCGAGGGAACCACGGCGGCTCGGCAATACGCTCTGGTGCCGCTCATCGCACCGGCGGGCGCCCACATGCCCATATTCGGGTCGTACCGCTCGATGCTCTTCAGGTTCGTCACCGCCCGATCGATGCCACCAATGGCCAGCACCGTGCCGTCGAGCAGCGCCGCCGAAGCGACCCATTGCCGCGGCGTCGACATGCTCCCTGTCCAATGGGACGCTTGGCCATCGAACACCTCGGCGGAGTCCAGGGCGCCTGTTTGGTAGTTGTTACCGGCGAACACGATCACCTTGCCGCCGGGCAGCGGCTGCACTGCCGGTCCGTACATGCGGGGCGTGAGCAGGTTGAACGACTTGAACATCACCGCGTTCGGACCGAGGACATCGACCGCGGTCGCGGCCTGCGCGTTTCCGAGGTAGCCGCCGGCGATGATGAATGTCCCGTCGTCCAGGGTGGCGGCCCCGAAGGAGCTGCGCCCCGCGCCCAGCATGGGTCCGGGGGTGAAGCTGCCGCCATTTCCCGGGCTGTAGATCTCCGAGCTGCTGGCGAAGACCTGCCCGCCTCGGTAGCCACCGGCGATGACCACGGTGCCATCGGGGCGGAGCGAAGCGCCCACGTCGGCTCGCGCGAACGTCATGACCGGCCCCTCGCTCCAGGTGTTCGTCGTCGGGTCGTAGATCTCGCTGGTGTTCGTCAGCTTCTGATTGTCGATGAAGCCCCCGGCGACGAGCACCTTTCCGTTTTGCAGGAGCGTTGCGGTGGCCTCGTTGCGCGAGTGCAAGAGCGTGGAGGTCTTGACGCCGAAGTTGCACCGGCCGGATCAATAGCACCGGTTGAGGAGGACGCTGGCTGTGTGGTCGCCTCCCCAATTGGACGTCGCGATGTCCGGGCGGCCGTCGCCGTCGAGATCGCCGATCGCAAGCGAGACTGGACGCGAGCCGGCGGAATAATCGGCCCTGGCGGCGAAGGTGCCATTGCCCTGATTCAGGAACACGCTCACCGTGTTGACGTTGGCGCTGTTGTTGGCGGTGGCGAAATCGGCCTTGCCATCGCCGTTGAAGTCGCCGAGCGCGACCGAGAGCGGTCCCGAACCCGTCTGGTAGTCCACCTTGGCCGCGAAGACGCCCTTGCCTTGGTTGATGAGCACGCTCACCGAGGCGCCGCCGCCGTTGGCGACGGCCAGGTCGGGCTTGCCATCGCCGTCGAGGTCACCGATGGCGACCACGCGCGGTTGCGCCCCGCAGGCGTACTCCACGTGGGCGGGGAAGGTGCCATTTCCGTCGTTCAAGAGCACGCTCACGTTGTTCGCGCCCATGTTGGCGACGGCGAGGTCGGGCTTGCCATCGCCATCGAGGTCGCCGATCGCGACCCCGGCCGGGCCGCCGCCGACCGCGTAGTCCTGCTTTCCCTTGAAGCTCCCATTGCCCACACCGAGGAGGACGCTCACCGACGCGGCCTGGGCGTTGGCGACGGCGAGGTCGGGCTTGCCGTCGCCGTTCAGGTCGCCGATCGCGACGCCTTCGGGATATGCGCCGGTCGTGGAATCGACGTGGGCGGCAAACTTTCCACCTCCCTGGTTGATCAGCACGCTGACCGTATTGGCGGTCGCGTTGGCGACGGTGAGGTCCAGCTTGCCGTCGCCGTTCAGGTCGCCCAGCGCCACCCCGTTCGCGCCCGAGCCGGTCGCGTAGTCCACCTTGGCGGCGAAGGTGCCATTGCCCTGGTTGAGCAGGACGTTCACCGCCGCGCCATCGTAGTCGGCCAGGGCGAGATCGTCCTTGCCGTCGCCGTCGAGGTCGCCGATCACGACCTGTTGCGGATTCTGGCCGACCGGGTAATCCGTCCTCCTGGCGAAGGTGCCATTGCCCTGGCCAAAGAGGAGGTTCACCGACTTGTTGTAGTCGACGACGGCGAGGTCGGCCCTGCCGTCGCCGTTGAGGTCGCCAATCGCGATGAAGTTGGAGGCCGGACCGGAGACATAGTCCACCTTGACCGCGAAGGTGCCATTGCCCTGGTTGAGCAGCACGCTCGCGGAGCCGTCGGTCTGGTTGGCGGTGGCGAGGTCGGGCTTGCCGTCGCCGTTGAGATCCCCGAGCGCGAGGGCTGCCGGTCCCACGCCAACCGTGTAGTCCACTTTCGCGTTGAAGGCGCCATTGCCCTGGTTCAGGAACACGCTCACCGTGCCGTCTTTGGCGTTGGCGACGGCGAGGTCGGGCTTGCCGTCGCCATCGAGGTCGCCGAGCACGACCAGGGTGGGCTGCCCGCCGGTCGCGTAATCCACCTTGGGGGAGAACGCACCATGGCCGCCGTTCAGGAGCACGCTCATCGTATTGGCACCCAGGTCGGCGACGGCGAGGTCGGGCTCGCCATCGCCGTTGAGGTCACCGATCGCGACCCCGACCGGGTTCGCGCCGACCCCGAAGGCCGTCCTGGCTGCGAAGGTGCCATTGCCATTGTTCAGGAGGACGCTCACCGTGCCGGCCTGATAGTCGGCCACGGCGAGGTCGGGATTGTTATCGCCGTCGAGGTCGCCGATCGCGACGCCATACGGGTCTGTGCCGGCCGGGTAGTCTACCTTGTTCGCGAAGGTGCCATTTCCATTGTTCAACAGCACGCTCACCGTGTCGTCGGCGTCGGCGTTGCCGGTGACGATGTCCGGCTTGCCGTCGCCGTTCAGGTCTCCGACCGCGATCAGCGAGGGGTTCTTTCCCGTCTGGTAGTCGACGCTCGCGGCGAAGGTGCCATTTCCTTGATTGAGCAGCACACTCACCAGCTGGTTGTCATAGACGGTGGCGGCGAGATCGAGCTTCCCATCGCCGTCGAAGTCGCCGACCGCGACGGTGTGCGGGAGCTGGCCGGACATGAGGGTCGGCCCTCCCGGAAAGCCCATCCCGTGCGCACAGGCGGCGCCGGCGCAGAAGCCCCCCCTGCACGTGCCGCTGGCGCAGTCCGGGTTGGCCATGCACGTCTGGCCGTTCAGGCACTTCGCCGGGCACGACCCGCCGCAGTCGACGTCGGTCTCGCTGCCATTCTTGACACCATCGACGCACGACGGGGCGGGGGCGAGGTCCGGCGAGGCGAGGTCGGGCGGCGGCAACGCCATGACGAGATCGGGCGACGGCGTCATCACGAGATCGGGCGGCGGCGGCATGACGAGATCGGGCTCCGCGAGGTCGGGCACCGCGAGGTCGGGCACCGCGAGATCGGGCATCGCGAGATCGGGCATCGCGAGATCGGGCGTCGCGAGATCGGGCATCGCGGAATCGGGCGTCTCGCCGTCGATGCTCGCCAGATCGGCCATCACGAGATCCGCCATCGCCAGGTCTCGCGCCGTCGCCAGGTCGACGGTGGAAGGGCCGTCTCCTCCACCGAGGTCGGGGATCGGCGCGCCGCGGAGCCACACGTGCAGCGACAGCGTGCCGCTCGGGCTCACCGTGCCGCTGTCGCTGCCGCTGCCCAGGGGAGCGCCCTGCGCATCGAAGGCGTCCACGTGCACCGTCGCGGCGCCGGTGTGGTCCTTGTCGAGGACCAGCGCGATCTGGATTGGCGTGTCGCGGGCCGGCGAGAAGTCGAACTCCGCAGGCTGCGCGGGCGCGCCGCCGACGGTGGTCTGGACCTTCAGCGTCGCGATGCCGGAGATGGCGGGATTGCCGTCCACATTCACCGTGATGACGCCATTGCCGGCGCCACAGCCGCCCGCCAGCAGCGAGGCCAGCAGGGCCGCCCGCACATCCACTCCCCTTCGGTCGTCCATCAGAACCTCAGCCCCATCGTGGGAACACCCGCGGGCGCCTGCGCATTGTCGGGGAGCCCGAATGTGAGCCCGAGCCCGACGCCGATTCCGACCGCCGCGACGCCGCCGGCGACCGCCCAGGGCCACCATTTCCGGTGTGGAGGATCGGGCGGTTGCTGCCTTGTCTCGGCCGGCGCGACGGGATTGGAAACCGGCGTCGCGGTCGAGTGCGCGGGGGGCGCCGCGGGGGGCGGGCTCAACGGTGAGGGCGCTGCGGGGGGCGGGTTCGACGGTGGCGGCGCGGCGGTGGCCGCGGGGGCCAAATCGCGTTCAGCCGCCTCGATGGCTTTTTCCACGTCGGCCCGATCCGGCGAGTCCGGCGCCATCTCGAGATAGCGCTGATAGAACTCGAGGGCCGGCGCAGGCCGCTTCGCCTTCCGGTGCGCCTGGGCGATGTTGAAGAGGAATGCCGGCATCATCTTGATGCGGAATCCGGCTTCGAACTCGCGGATCGCGTCATCGTAGTGGCCAAGCGCGTATTCGGCCATGCCGCGCTCGTAATGGGTCCTGGCGTCATTGACCTGCGCCGCCGGGGCGGGGGGGGGGGGGTCGGCGGCGAGCGCGACCGAGCCCGGCGCGAGCGACAGGCAGGCGACTAGAAGGTGCGTGGCGAGGGCGGTTCTCCGAAACATGCGCGGGATGATCACCGGGCGTCGATCATTTGTAAAGCAGACACACGCGACGGCCCGCGCGCGGCGGGCGCGCCCGCTCACCCGTCGAGGCCGTGTTGCTTCATCAATTGGTGCATCGCCTCGACCGTGATACCGAGCTGCTGCGCCGCCACCTCATGGTTTCCGTGATTCGCCTTGAGCGCGTCCGCGATCGTCGACTTCCAGTTCATCGGTCCCGCGAAGCGGGTCTCGCGCGCCTGGGCGAGCCCGGCCTCCTTGCGCCCGAGCCCGAAGTCCTTCCCGTAGTCGCCCTTCTCGCGATACGTCATCGCCGCGTCACCGATGCGGATCACGTCGCCCTCCTTGAGCACGTGTTCGCGCACCCGCGCGCCGTTGACGAAGGTGCCATTGGCGCTCTTCATGTCAGTCAGCAGCAGGCCATTCGGGGTCGAGCGGATCTGGCACTGGACGCGAGAGGCCTCCTCGGTGTTGAGCTGCACGAAGTTCGTCGTCCCACGGCCGATCGTGATCGTGCGGGCGCCGATGAGGAAGGTCTTGCCCTTCACCTCGCCCTCCTCGCCGACGAGCCAGTTGGAGGTGGCCGCGCCGGCGGCGGCCTCGGGCGCTGTCGCCGGCGGACTGGTCTTCGGCGCCGGAGTCCGCGCCGCGCCCGTGCCGGGGGCGGGTTCCGGCTTCTTGCGGCGCCCGATCAAGGCGGCCACCGCGACGATCGCTCCACCGAACAACGCAACGAACACTGCGAACTTCATCTCGTTCTCCTTCCCGTCCACCGCCGTGTGCGGACGAATCGCGCGAGAATACCCGATCCGGGGCCAACGTGCGCGCTGTCCGTGCTGGGCGCGCGGCGGCGAACGTTCAGTCCGTTCGACTCGCCTCAGCGAAAGATCGATCGTGCCCTGGCGCGTCGCGCGCACGTCGTTCCGGGCGGCCACGTGGGCGGCCGCGACTGGAGTCCTCCTCGCGCTCGCGTCCTGCGCGGGGGGATCGCCGCCGATCACCGCGAGCGCGGCGAGGCGGCCAGGCTCGGTCCGAGCGCGACCTCGACCGCGTCGAGGAAGCGGGCGCGCCGTCGCTTGCCTGGGGGGCGCTGCGGTCGAATTTCATGGCGATGCCCGAGTGGGCGGCCGTCCGGGGCGACAGCATCGCGAGTTTGGTGACCACTATCCTCAACGCGGCCGGTCACGACGTGGTGAGGGCTGTCAATGGGAAGCAGGCGCTGGTGGTGGTCAAGTTTGGCCGGGCCGACAGCCGACAGCTCACAGCCAACAGTGGTTCTCGTCGAGCGACTGTCGGCTGTTGGCTGTCGGCTGTCGGCTGGCCGTGAAATTTGACCACCACCCAGGCGCTCGATGCGCTTTCGTCCGGGGCGATGAAGATCGATCTCGTCCTCGTCGACCTCGGGATGCCGGTCATGGATGGGCTGGAGTTGATCGACCATCTCCGACGGGATCAGGCAACGCGCTCGCTCCCGGTCGTGATGCTGACTGCAGCGCTCCATGCCCGTGCGCCCATAGGAGTCGGGCTCCTGCGTAAGTCCCTGATTCGGCGCGACCTGGTCGCGACGGTCGAAAAGGCGCTCGTTCACGGTTGATCCCGGCGCCTTTCTCTCCGTCGACATTCGCAACGAGCTCAGGGTTGTTTCGCGCGGCGCGAAGGACGAGAAACAATGGGCGTGGTGGGCTTCGTCAGGGCGATCGCATCAAAACCTGGATCATTCCGATCGGATAGCAGTCTTGCCTGACAGAACATTGCGACTTCCTCTGCGCCGTGATCCTATGGGCAGCCATGAGCCCAAAGAAGCCGACTGGCGAGA
>JAJXSP010000274.1 GCA_021784515.1 Myxococcales bacterium
TCGTCATCGCGGGCGGGCCGCTCACCTACTCGAATCCGCTGCCGCTCGGTCCGTTCGTGGACGTCGTGCTGCTCGGCGAAGCGGAACAGACGCTGGGCGAGCTGATGGCGGCGATCTCCGACGAGCCGGACAAGGCGGCGCTGCTCGCCGGCCTGGCGCTCCGGCCCGGGTTCTGGGTGCCGTCGATCCACGGCGCGCACCTCGGCCCGATCGCCGCCGCCGACGACGCGCTGCTGCCGGCCCACTCGCAGATCCTGACACCGCACACCGAGCTGTCGTCGATGTTCCTCGTCGAGCCGGAGCGCGGCTGCTCGCGCGGCTGCACCTACTGCGTGATGCGGCGAACCACCAACGGCGGCATGCGGCTCGTCGCGCCCCACCGCGTTCTGGCGCGGGTGCCGGCGGCGGCGCGCAAGGTCGGCCTCGTCGGCGCCGCGGTCTCGGACCACCCGAAGCTGCCCGAGATCCTGCGCCGGCTCGTCGAGAGCGGACGGCAGGTCGGCATCTCCTCGCTACGCGCCGACCGCCTCACCGACGAGCTGGTCGGCCTCCTCGCGGCGGGCGGCTATCGCGCCATCACCTTCGCCTCCGACGGCGCCTCCGAACGGCTGCGCGTGGCCGTCGAGCGCAGGACGAAGGAGCGCCACCTGCTGAAGGCGGCCGAGCTGGCGGCACGCTACGGCATGGACCACGTGAAGGTCTATCAGATGGTCGGGCTGCCGAGCGAGACCGACGCCGACATCGACGAGCTGGCGCGCTTCACCCGCGAGCTGGCGCGCGTCGTCAAGGTGGTGCTCGGCGTGTCGCCATTCGTGCCCAAGCGCAACACGCCGCTCGCGGGGGCGCCCTACGAGGGCGTGCGGCCGATCGAGCGCAAGCTCGCCGACCTGCGCCGCCTCCTCGCGGGCTGCGCCGAGGTGCGCCCGACCTCCGCGCGCTGGGCATGGGTCGAGCACCAGCTGGCCGCGGGTGGACCCGAGGCCGGCCTGCGTGCGCTCGAGGCCCACCGCGCCGGCGGGAGCTTCGCGGCGTGGCAGCGCGCCTTCGAGGGAGCATGCCCTCTCCCGTCGCTGACGGTGCTTCGCTGAGCCGCGCGCTCGAGGCCTCTACCTACCGCGTCTCGTTCTGGCTGGCGACCGCGACGTTGTTGTACCAGGTGGCGTAGGTGGCGTTCTTGCCGCTGTAGTAGTCGCTCGGCGTGCCGTCGTTGTCGCACATCGCGAGCGCCACCCACCACGGCTCGAGCGGCGCGATGTTGTTGTAGGAGCCCTTGACCCAGGTGCCGGCCGCCGACGGGAAGCTGCCGCCCGGACAGCGCGTGGGATCGCAGGCGACGACGTTGTAGCCGCAGTAGGTCGTGGTCTTGCCCGGATGGACGCCGAGGAAATACCACATCGGGTAGACGTTGAGCGTCGGGAGCCACGGCTTCGCCATCGGCTCGCCGTCCGGGGTGCCGCCGCCCGTCGGGAGCGCCGGGTAGAAGTCGGTCTCGGACCCGAGCTGGCTCGTCGTGAGGTAGTACGAGAACTCGGCGCGGTACGCCTCCTCCTTGTTGCGGATCTCGCCGAACATCGAGGCGACCTCCGACGCTCGCGCGCGGGCGAAGTACTTCACGTAGGCCGTGCCCGCCACCACCGAGAGGAGGGCGACGATCAGCACGGTGACCATGAGCTCGACGATGGTGAATCCGCGCGTGCTCCGCATGAGGGCCTCCGGTGGAACTGCGATTCTACCTCAGGCTGCCGGCGCCCGGCGCAGCTCGTCGGCGATCTCCGCGGCGATCTCCCGGGTCCGCGCGAGGTCGCCGACCGGCAGCGACACCGCGCCCACGACGGGATGCCCGCCGCCTCCGTAGCGCTCGCAGATCGCCGCGATCGACACCGGCGAGCGCGGCCGCCACGGGTTCGAGCCGACGGAGATCTTGCAGCGCGACGAGGAGCGCGACACGCCGACGACGAAGCGGCACTCGGGGAACAGGTAGTACGGGATGAACTTGTTGTAGACCTCGACGCCGTCGTCGGCGACGTCGAAGCTGACCACGCCGCCCTCGCACGAGGCGCGCGCCTCGAGCACCTTCACGGCGGCGGCGTGGCGGGCGAGGATCGGCTCGAGCGGCCCCGCCACCCACGGCTCGGCGGCCAGCTGCGAGAGCGGCGTCCCGGCGGCGAAGGCGGCGATCAGGCGCTCCGTGAGCGCGGGGTCGTGGTTGTTCTCCAGCCACGTCATCAGGCGCAGCGCCGGCTCGGCCAGCTTCACCGCCTGCTCGGGGCTCTCGAAGAGCGCGCCGTCGATGATCTCCGCCCACTCGACCAGCTCGCGGTGCGGAGCGAGGTCGAAGCCAAAGCGCACGGCGCAGGTGCGGGCGAGGAAGCGCGTGCACGACTTCGCTGTCGGGTCGAAGAACTTCTTCCCGGAGCGGTCGGCGCGGAAGTGCTCCTCGTCGCCGGGTTGCTGGAAGGCCGAGACGTGGTGATCGAACCACCAGGTCAGGCGCGGGTCGCGCGAGTAGCGGAAGTCGACCACCGCGTTGACGTCGCCGTCGAAGGTGCCTTCGGGGAAGACCTCCTTCGGCTGGTGCGCCATGCCGCGATAGACCACCTCGGCGCGGCCTTCGACGCGGTCTTTGTAGAAACGGGTGAAGAGCGCCGCGGAGGAGGCGCCGTCGAAGCAGTTGTCGTGGAAGCAGACCCGGACCTTCATCGCCGGGAACGGTACCACGGTGAGCGGGAGCGCGAATCGACAGACGGAAGAAATGAAGGTCTTGATCAAACCCCGACATTCAGGCTAAGGACTAGCGCCGAAAGGCCATTGGAGGATCGCATGAACCGACTGCTCTCGCTTAGCCTCTCCGCCGGGCTCGCGCTCGCCCTGAGCGCCTGCCGTGATTCGGGCGGTAGTGGTGGTGGTGTGTCGAACCAGGACATGTCGCACGCAAACAACCCCGGCGACATGGCGTCGAAACCGGGCGACGACCTTTTGATGGTCGGCGACGAAGACATGGCCGGGCCGGCCCAGACCACCACGTTGCACGACATCAACGTCGGCAACGTCGGCAACAAGAGCCCCGTCACCGTGTCGGGGCTGGTCGTCACCGGCGTCGCCACCAACGCCGGCCACTCGAAGAGCGGCAAGAAGTACTGCCACTACGTCGCGTTCGTGCAGGACCCGAACGGCATGGCGCCGAGCGGCATGAAGCTGTACGCCTCGGGCAATCCCTGCACGCCGCTCGACGGCGGCAGCTGCCACTGCCCCTACCCGCCCATGAGCAACACGCCGCTCGATGCGATCGCCACGCTCGGTGACGTCTTCACGGTCAGCGGCACGGTGTCGCTCTACGCCCCCACGACCGACGCCGGGCTGGCGCCGCAGACCCACGAGCTCGACGTCACCAAGGGCACGCTCACGATGACCGGCTCGGGCGGCACGGTCACCCCGTACGTCCCCGGGACCGCGTCCGACTTCGCGGTCAACGGCTCGGGGTACCAGAACTACGAGTCGATGCTGGTGACGATCCAGGGCCCGGCCGCCGCCGGCGCGCACGACAACTACGGCGGCTTCGACTTCGCGGGCGCCCACTTCTCGGGCAGCGACTACGACTTCATCTGGGGGATGAAGGGCGCCTTCCCGGCCGCCAACATGACGCTGAAGTCCATCACGGGCGTCGCCGACGCCGACTACGGCGGCGGCATCGCGCCGCGCACGAAGGCCGACTTCGCGATGTAGTCGGACCGCTTCGGCACGCGAACGCCCGACGAGCCGCGCGCTCGCCGGGCGTTTTCATTTCGTCGGACCGCTCCGGCACGCGAACGCCCGACGAGCCATGTGCTCGCCGGGCGTTTTCGCTTTCAGGGAGGGGAAGCTGCGCCCGCGCGGGGGCGCGGAGGATCAGGAGAGGCCGGGACGCGGAGTGAGGTCGTTGCCGTCGGTGCGGACGTAGTTCCGCATGCGCTGCGTGAGCTGGTCGAAGGCGACGAAGTTCGGGTGGTCGAAGCGGTGGCGCGGGCAGGTGCCGCACACCTCGACGCCGCCCACCTCGTCCTCGACGTGCGCGCGGCGGATCGCCTTCATCGGCTCGCCGTTCCACACCTCGTCGAGCGTCTGCCGCGACAGGTCGCCGAGCACGTTCTGCTTCTCGTACACGTTGGCGCACGGCACGACCGTCCCGTCCCACAGCACGGTCAGCTCGGTCCACAGCATCTTGCAGGGCGAGTGTTCGATGGGCGGCGGCGTGTGCTTGCCGAGCTTCAGCAGCTTCACCTGCCCCGCCCAGTCGCGCGCCTCCTTGATCATCACCTGCGCGCCGGTCTGCGCCCACAGCTTCGCGAACGGCGCCACCTCCTGCCGGTTCGCGTCGGTGACGATCATCTGCACGACGACGGTGAGGTGATTCGGGATCTGCCGCTTCAGCTCGAAGAACGCGCGGACGTTGTCCAGGGTCGTGGCGAAGTCGCCGCCGACGCGGATGCGGGCGTAGGTGTCGGGCGAGGCGCCGTCCATCGAGATGACGAGGAAGTCGAGGCCGCTATCGAGGAGGACGCGCGCCTTGCGGTGGTCGAGGTAGGTGGCGTTGGTGGAGAGGCCCATCGCCACGCCCTTGCCGCGCCCGTACTGGATCAGCTCGCCGATCTTGCCGTGGAAGAGCGACTCGCCGAGGTGGTGCAGGTAGGCGAACTCGAGCTGCGGGGCGCTCATGTCGATGATGCGCCGGAACAGCTCGGGCTTCATGTAGCCCACCTCGCGCTCCATCTGGTCGTGCGGGCACATCGGGCAGGCGAGGTTGCAGAAGTTCGTCAGCTCGATCTTCATGTGCGCGGGGCGGCCCGTCACCGCCACGCGCTCGCTGAGGTGGTCGTCGGCCAGCCGGCTCCGGTTATCCTTCCACAGAGCCACCGCCTGCTGCGCGGTGAGCTGCGGGACCCTCTCGAACTCGGGGAGCGCTACCTGTTCTCTCATTGGTTTGCCTCAACGGTCCTCGTTACTTCTGCGTCCACCGCGCCGCCAGCTCGGCGAACACCTCGTCCAGCACCGCCGCCCCTTCGAGCGCTTCGTCGCGCCCGATCACGAGCGGCGGATTGATGCGGACCCGCGGCGCGTAGGCCATGCTGAGCAGCCCACGCCGCAGGCACTCGCGGAAGATCCACTCGCACGTCTTCTTGTCAAGGGGCTCCCGCGTCTGCTTGTCCTTCACCAGCTCGATGGCCAGCATCAGCCCCTTGCCGCGCACCTCACCCACGAAGGGGAAGCGCTCGAGCTTCGAAAGCTCGGCGAGCAGCGCCCCGCCCACGTCGGCCACCCGCTCGGGGATCCGCTCATCGACCAGCACCTTCGTCACCGCGTTGCCTGCGGCCGCGCCGAGCGGCCCACCGCCGTACGACGACGAAGAGAACGACGGCCGGCCCCACGGATCGCACCGCTGCGGATCCATGATCTCGTCGCTCGAGATGAGCCCGGTGAGCGGGTAGCCCGAGGCGACGCCCTTGCCGAAGGTCATGATGTCGGCCTCGACGCCGAAGTGCTCGGCGCCGAACATCCGCCCGGTGCGACCGAAGCCCGTGATCATCTCGTCGAGCACGAGCAGCGCGTCGAACTCCTTCGCCACCGACTTCACCGCCGGCAGCCAGTCGGGCGGCGGCACCACGTTGCCCGCGGTGCCCTGGATCGGCTCGACGATGATCGCCGCCAGCGAGCCGGCGGTGTTGAGTTTGATGAGCTGGCGCAGGAAATCGACGCACGCGAGGCCGCAGTCGGGGTGGCTGCTCTTGAGCGGGCAGCGATAGCAGTCCGGGTAGGGCGCGAGGTGGTTTCCCGTCGGCAGCGGTCCGAGGCCGTGCTTGAAGTCCGAGCCCATCAGGCCCAGCACGCCGTTCGTCTTGCCGTGGAAGCCGCCCCAGAAGGCGACCACCTCGTACTTCTTCGTGTAGGCGCGCGCGAGACGGAGCGCGCTCTCGACGGCCTCGGCGCCGCCCGAGTAGAGCTGCGTACGCTTGAGCTTCGATCCGGGGACGATCTTCGCGGCGAGCATGCCGATGCGCTTGAGCAGCTCGGTGCGCGGCGCGCTGGTGAACGAACCGGCGGCGATCCGCGACGCCTGCTCGCCGAGCGCCCGCGCGAGCGCCGGGTGGCCGTGGCCGAGCGAGGCGACGCAGATGCCGGCGACGAAGTCGACGAAGGTGTTGCCGTCGACGTCGGTGACGAGGGCGCCCTCGCCGTGATCCACGGCGATGCCGGCGAGCTGCGACACCCCCTGCGTGCCGGGCGCCAGGAACTCGGCCTCCTCGGCGCGGAGCGCCTGCGAGCGCGGCCCGGGGATGGCGGTGCGGATCTGTGCGAAACGAGTCTTCACGCGGCCGGCTCCTCACGCGAGAGCGCCGCCGGCGCCGCCGCGACGACGCTCGGATCGGGCCGTCGGGCGGCGGGCCGCTTCATCCGCGCCATCACGTAGTGCGAGCGCCAGATCGCGGTGACGTTGCTGAACAGGGCGACCACGCCCATCGCGAAGATGACCAGCCAGTGGTGCGGGTGCGCTGCGCCGGGCTCGGTGATCGCCGCCACGAAGGGCGAGCAGCAGCTGCAGGTGCCGAGGAACACCGCGCGCTCGTGGCGCTGCATGAACCCGACGTTGGGATCGATGCCGCAGGCCTCACCCTTGGCGCGCGCGTAGCCCATCACCGACGTGCCGACCATGCCGGCGACGGCGAGCGCGAGCGGCAGCGGCTCGTCGCGGTAGTACCACATCATCCCGAGCGACACCGCGAAGTCCACGTAGCGGTCGAGGAGCGCGTCGAGGAACTCGCCGCGATCGGACGAGGTGCCGCGCGCGCGGGCGACCATGCCGTCCATCGCGTCGAGGATGAACGAGAGGTAGAACAGCCAGCCGCCGAGGGCGAACCAGCCGCGCGCGAAGTAGGCCGCCCCGACGACCGCGAGGACGAGCGATGCGTAGCTGACCATGTCGGCGGTGATGCCGAGCGCCACCAGGCCGCGCACCGGCAGGCCGAGCAGGCAGACGTAGCCGTACTCGAGGACGATGCGCGGGATCAGGCGGTTCTTCGAAATCTTGTCGAGGCGCGGGCTGCGCGGCATTCCCCGGACCGCGCAATAGACGAGGAACGAGAGGAAGCCGGCGATGAACAGGATGGGGACGATCACCCACCCGGCGATCTCGGCGGCGGGAAGCGCTCTGATGGCTTCCCAGGCGGTCGTGGGGCGGTTCATGCGCGCGGGATAGTACGTGAGCGTCCGCTGTGATCAAATGTTTTCATGGCCACTATTCGGGGCGCCGCCGGCCGGGCGGACGACCGCCGCCGCGACCGCGTGCAAGACCGCCGCCAGCGTCGCCATGTGTGCGCCGGCCCGCGAACAGCGCCGGTGGAGCGGCGACGAAGCGCGCGCGGCCTGCGGGATCGCGGGCGCTCCGTCGGCTCTTCACCACCCGGTGGTGAAGCTTCGACACCCTTCGCCCGGCGGCCGCGTCAGTGGCACGGGCGTGGGATCGGGAGCGCGACGGTCGGCGACGGGGCGGCAGGCAGGGTGTCGCCGATGACGAGGTCGGCCGAGCCGCTCGCCACCTCGCAGTCGGAGGCGTCGATGGCGTGGATGGTGAGCGTGCCCGGTCCGTCCGGCAGGTGGTCGTAGCGGAGCCGGGTGAGCGCGCACGGGATCGGGTGGATCACCACGTCCTCCAGGCCCGCCACCAGCTCGAGGTCGAGGTGATCGACACCGCTGCACGCGGCCGCCGTCGGAGCGGCGCCGCCGATCGTCCAGTCCACCAGCAGGATGCCCGGACCTTGCGCGACCTGCTGCTGCGGCGGCGGGCCCGGGCCCGGATCGATGGTGCAGGCGGCACCGAGGGCGAGCGTCATCAGGAGCGGCAGGGCGCGTGGCATGGGCGGCAGGCTCCGTGTGCTAAGGTTCGCGCCCATGATTCTGGCGGCGACCCCCGGGGGCAAGCAAGCGCCATGAGCCGGCGCGCCTGGGGGCGGGGCCTGTGGTGGCTCGGCAGCCTCGGCGCCGTCGCGGGCGCGCTCTCCCAGGCGCCGCGGCTGATGGCGCGCCCTCCGGTCGAGGTGCGGGTCGCGCGGGTGGAGCGCGGCGCGGTGCGCGACGTAGTGACCTCGTCGAGCGCCGGCGAGATCGTCGCCGAGAAGCGGGCGACGGTGCGCGCCGAGCTGGGGGCGCGCGTGGTGGCGGTCAGGCACCGCCGCGGCGAACGGGTGAAGCGCGGCGACCTGGTGGTGGCGCTCGATCCGGCCGATCTCGAGGCGCGGCTCGCCCAGGCGCGCGCGTCGCTGCAGGCCGCCTCGGCGCAGACCGACCAGGCGAAGGCGCGCATCACCACCCTCGAGCGGCAGGCCGAGCGGGCCCACCTGCTCGCCGAGCGCGGCGCCGGCACCGCGCAGACCTCCGAGGACGCGGAGAACCTGCTCGTCGAGGCGCGCGAGGCGGCCCGCGCCCAGGTGGG
>JAJXSP010000275.1 GCA_021784515.1 Myxococcales bacterium
GCCGCCCCACTGCAGCCGGTACCACGATGAGTCGTCGCTGGTGACGCCGTCGAGCGAGGGGGCGTGGAAGAGGCGGTCGGTGTAGTCGGCGTAGTCGGTCGGCGTATCGAACGCCTGGAAGCCGTCATGGTTGCCCACCGCCGGGAAGAAGGGCCCGGCGTCGAGCATCGTGCGCATGTGGATGAACCAGTAGGCCCAGGTCTCCGTCGAGGAGTAGTAGTGCAGGTCGCCCATGTGGAGCAGCATCTCGGGCTTCTCGACCAGCGTGTGATCGAGCGTGCCCTGGGTGTGGCCGAGGATCGGGTTGGTGTCGCCGATCGCGAAGAACTTGAACGGCTGCCCGGCGGGCTTCGCGGTGCACAGCCGGCCGCGCGCCTCGCCGCTGCCGTCGGTGACGTCGCTCGGCGCGGTGGCGCGGACGCGGTAGGAAAAGCAGGAGCCGGCGGGCAGGCCCGACAGATCGACGCGGTTGACGTAGAAGGTGCCGTCGAGGTCGGGCGGTACGGTGGGGCGGTCCGACGGGTAGCCGGTCTGCACCGTCGTCATCGTCGCCACGCCGGGGACGATCGTCTCGGCGCCGCCCGCCTCGGGGGTGATCGCGATCGCCACGCACGCCGGCTGCTCGCGCGTCTCCCAGAACACCGCGGCGGCGCTCTCGGTGGCGCGCATCGACCACGGGCCCTTGGTGAGCGGCGACGAGGCGCACAGCGGGTCGATCGCTGCGTCGGGAGGGGCTCCGCCGTCGGCGGAGCCATTCGGATTGCCGCCGCATCCAACGGGGGCGATCGCCAAGAGGACGAGGACGCGCTTCATCGGCGCATCGTACAACGCGCGTCGATTGGGTCAGAATGCCGCTCGCCATGAAGCTCGCCACCTGGAACGTGAACTCGATCCGCGCGCGGCAGGAGCGCGCGCTCGCGTGGCTCGGGGCCGCGCGGCCCGACGCGCTGTGCCTGCAGGAGACGAAGGTCGGCGACGCCGACTTCCCCGTCGAGGAGTTCCGCGCGCTCGGCTACCACGTCGCGCTCCACGGCCAGCGCACCTACAACGGCGTGGCGATCGCGTCGCTCGAGGAGCCGCGCGACGTGGTGCGCGGCCTCGACGACGGCGATGACGACCCGCAGGCGCGGCTGATCGCGGCGACGGTGGGCGGGGTGCGGGTGATCTCCGCCTACTGCCCGAACGGCCAGGCGCCGGGCACGGACAAGTTTGCCTACAAGCTGCGGTGGTTCGAGCGGCTCTCCGCCTACCTCACCCGCCGCCACCGCCCCGACGAGCCGCTCGCGCTGTGCGGCGACTTCAACGTGGCGCCCGAGCCGATCGACGTGCACGACCCGCAGGCGTGGGAGGGGCAGACGATGTGCACCCTCGACGAGCGCGCGGCGTGGCGGCGGCTGTGCGGGTTCGGGCTGGTGGACGTCTATCGCGCGCGCCACCCCGAGCCGGGCCGCTACTCGTGGTGGGATTACCGGCAGCTCGCCTTCCCGTTCAACAAGGGGCTGCGGATCGATCACGTGCTCGCGACGGAGGGGCTCGCCTCACGCTGCATTGCAGCAGAGATCGACCGCGAGGCGCGCAAGGGCAAGCAGGCCTCCGACCACGCGCCGGTGGTCGTGGAGTTCGCGACGGCTCACTGACCGCGGTAGATCCACAGGCCGCCGCCCGTCGAGACGTAGAGCGCGCGCGGCACGGACTGCGCGTCCACGTAGAGGCGCCGCACGTCGCCCGAGGGCACCGGCAGCGGCGTGGCGGTCCCGCTCTGCGGGTCGTACTTGAGCACCTGGTTCGAGTCGGCGACGAAGATCGTGTTGTCGGTGTCGGCGGCGACGTCGATCGGGAAGCCGAGGCCGGGCACCGGCACCTGCTGGATCTTGCCGTAGCTGAAGGCGCCGTCCTCCTTCGGGTTCCACGAGGCGAGCCCGTAGGTCTTCGACAGCATCCACACCGTGTCGTCGGGCGTGACGGCGGCGCCGACGAAGTTCTCCTCGAAGCCGTGCGGCACCTGCAGCGAGTGGTCGCCCGAGAAGACGGTGAAGGCGTAGATGAACTTGCCGCTCACCCACGCGCGCGGGTCGGCGTTGAAGCTCTGCAGGCCGCAGCCGTCGCGCCCGCAGGCCCACAGCCCGTTGGTGACGGGGTCGATCGCGAGGCCGTAGTACAGGCCGATGCGGAGCGCGTTGTCCGGCTCCCACACCACCTCGGGGTGGATGTGATCGCCCCACCCGTCGTGGAAGATGTGGGTGATGCCGTGGTTGCTGCCCATGAAGAGGTGCCCCGCGTTCGGGCCGTCGTGCACGTACAGCAGCCGGCACGCCGAGCGCGTCTCCCAGTAGTTGGCGCTGACGTCGGCGTGGATGTTGTCGTAGTGGAGCGTGGTGATCGTGCCGTCCTGGTTCAGCGTCACCTTCTCCGCCTTGCCGAGGAGCTTCTCGTCCATCGTGTCCATGTCGGGGAAGTCGGACTCGTAGCCTTCGAGGCCGACGAAGCCCTGGTTCGGCCCGCCGCCGGCGACGGCGGTGATCACGCTCCAGACGTGCAGGCCGTCGGCGTCGGTGTAGCGGCGGAACTTCGCCGCGCCGGCGCGGAGGACGAACAGCGCGTCGGGGCTGACCGCCCAGATGTTGCCCGCCTCGTCGGGGCTGGCGTCGATCACCGGGCCGCCGAGCCCGTCGGGGCCGGAGAGGAAGCGCGCCTTCCCGGGCTGCACGAGGCTCGCGAGGTCGGGCGGCGGTGTGAGGTCGCGCGCCGGCGCGAGATCCGGAGGAATCGCCAGATCCGGAGAAATTGCGAGATCCGGAGGAGTCGCAGAATCGACGGCGGCGGAGAGGTCGGGCGGCGTGGCGAGGTCGACCGTCGCGCCGTCGGAGGCGCCGGCCTCGGCGGGCGGGGCGCCGTCGGACGGGACCCCGGAGTCGAGGACGCTGACCGGGTTGGTGGGTGAGCCGCAGCCGGCTGCGATGCCGGCGAGACAGAGGGCGACGGAGCGCATGCCACCGTGCAATTCAAGCACGCGGCCAGTCGTGCTCCCTCGACGCCGGCCGGCCGAGGGAACGCGCCTTCCCGCGGAGAGGAAGGAGCCGGCCGATCCTCGCCCTCAGACGTCGAGCGCGGCGGCCAGCGCGGCGAGCGAGGGCACCTCGAGATCGGGCGGGGGCCCGCCTTCGCGGGGGGCGCCGGAGCGGTTCACGAAGCAGGTCCGCATCCCGAGCGCGCGCGCCGGCGCGAGGTCGTACTTCCAGCCGAAGGCGGCGTGCAGCACCGACGAGGGCGGCATGCCGAGGCGGTCGAGCGCGATCCGGAACGGCGCCTCGGCCGGCTTGTAGGCCTGCGCCTCCTCGGCGGTGACCAGCACCGAGAAGGGCGCCAGGAGCTGCCCCACCGTCTGGGCGAGCAGCTCGTCGTCGACGTTCGAGACCACGCCGATGCGCCGCCGTCGCGCGATCCGGCGCAGCGCCGCCACGGTATCCGGGAAGGGCGGCCACTCGGCCATCGAGCGCGCGAGCCCCGGCCCACCGTCGGCGAACACCTCCAGCTCGAGCGAGCGCATGGTCGCCTCGAAGCTCTCGGCGAGCACCTCGCGGTAGGGGCGGTAGGGCGTGAGCAGCCCGAACTGGATCGGCTCCCAGCGCGCCACCCACGCGGCGGGCGGGAGCGCGCCGCTCGACGCGCGCTCGACGTGCGGCGCGACGTAGGCGCGGATGCCCGCCTCCCAATCGATCAGGGTGCCGTAGCAGTCGAAGGTGACGGCGGCGATCTGCGAGGGGTCGAACCCGTCGGACATTGTTGTTTTCTACCTTGGATGGCCGCCCGCTTCAAAGCCCGCGCCTGTCGGCGGTCGGCCCATGCGCGCGAGACTAGCGGAGGTCACTCGCCTGCGGCGGCGCGCAGCTCGGCGGCGGCGCGGTCGGCGTGGCCGCAGGCGGAGAAGGCGCGCGAGGCGAGCACGTGGAGGTGGGCGCCGCAGCGGCTCGACGGTGCGCCGCCGTCGCCCGCCACCGCGCCGCAGACGGTAAGGGCGCGCGCGGCGAGATCGCACGCTTCGGCGGGAGTGCCCCCGGCGAGCGCCGCCTCGAGCGCGAGCTGGTGCGCCTCGACGGTGGGGCGCAGCGCGAGGTTGCGGAGAGCCAGGGCGAGGGCGCGCTTTCCGTCAGCGCCGGCGCCGAGGAAGAAGCGCGCCGCGTGATCGGCGAACGCCTCGGGGTGGCGCGCGAGCAGATCGTCGAAGCGCTTCGTGGCGCGGGCGCGCAACCGCTCGGCCTCATCGGGCTGGCCGGCCTCGCGCAGCAGCGCGGCGAGCTGCCCGACGTACTCGGGATCGGTCGAGCCGTCGAGGAGCGGGCGCAGAAGAGCGATCGCCTGGTCGCGCTCGCCCTGCGCCGCGAGGATGCCGGCGAGGTGGCCGGCCGCGGCGGCGTGCTGCGGCAGCCGCGCGTGCGCCGCTTCGTACAGCTCGCGCGCCCGCCCGAGTCGCCCGGCCCGCTCCCACAGCAGGCCCTGCTGGAACCACAGCCACGCGAGCGGGAAGGGCGAGGTGTCGTGGAACTTGTCGAGCGCGGCGCCGAAGGCCGCCTCCGCCTCGTCGGTGCGGCCGAGCGCGCCGAGCACCACCGCCTGGGCGCCGAGGCTGCGCACGTTCGGCCACGCCTTCACCGCCGCCTGGCGCAGCGCGAGCGCCGCGTCGAGGTGGCCGGTGGCCAGCAGGATCGAGGCACGCAGCCCGTCGGTGCGATCGGGCTTCGCGCCGCGGCGGGCCGCCTCGCCGAGATCGGCGAGTGCGTCGGAGAACCGGTGCAGCGAGGCGCGCAGCTCGGCGCGCGCGAGCCAGGCGTCGACACCCTGGGGCTCGAGCGCGAGCGAGGCCTCGACGAGCGCGACGGCGCGGTCCCAGTCCTCGAGCTGCCCGAGGAACTCCGCGCGCTGGGCGAGCAGCGAGGCGAGCCGGCGCATGGTCTCGGCGGCCTTCGGCTGGCGGCTGAGGGCCGCCTCGTAGCCGGCGATCTGCGACGAGAGGTTGCCGACGGCGATCGCGCCGTCGGTGGTGGGGTGCTCGCGCGCGGATGGCGGCGACGGGGCAGCGCCGGGAGCGGAAATGACAACCCCCCCGGCACCATCGGGCGCCGGGGGGGCGGACCTTCCATGCTCGCATCCCGCGACGAGCAGCGCGACGATCAGGCTACGAGCGCCGCTGCGGCGCGAGGCTAGGCTCATGCTACATGTTCGGCGCGTTGAGGAACGGGAACGACGCCATCCCCATCGCGTTGTCGGCGTCCTTGAGCACGCCGTTGGTGACGCCGGCCGGCTGGCCGGTCATCACGAGCGAGTAGGTCTCGTCGATCACGTTCGCGGTCAGCGTGCGGCCGCCGCAGTCGTTCTTGCCGGCCAGGCCGCCGGTGAGGGTATTCAGCTCGACGGCGAGGTAGAGGCTGCACGTCGTCTGCGTGGTGTCGACGTACAGCTCGTCGTCGGCGAGCGCCGCCGCCAGCGTGCCGTAGGCGGCCACCGGCGTCATCGGCGGGCTCACCCTCGGGTTGTTTGGGAAGTCGTACCCGGCCTGGTCGCCGCACGCGCCGTTGAGCGAATCCCACTTGGCGAGGTTCGCGATGAAGGCGCCCGTCCAGTTGACGACCCACATCGAGGGGTCGTTGCCCTGGTTGTACATCTCCTTCGTCATCGCCTGCTTGTTCATATCGGGATCGAACGGATCGGTCATGGCGGTGTTCACGCCGGGCCGGCCCATGCGGTCGATCTCGTCGCCGAGCACCGGCGCCGCGGGGAAGGTCTGGGCCATGTCGGGCCCCATCGCCATGTCGCCGCCCACGGGCATCGCCATGTCGTTGCCCACGGGCATCGCCATGTCGTTGCCGGCGGGCGTCGCCATGTCGTTGCCGGCGGGCGTCGCCATGTCCCTCGGCGCGGCGCTGTCGGTCGTCGCGGCCATGTCGGTCGTCCCGCTGTCACCACACCCCGCCGCGAGCGGCGCGAGGAGCGACACCATCACGAACATTCTTGTGCGCATCGTCGTGGCTCCTCTGGCTACTTGCGGGTCGTGGTGGCGCCCCAGACACCGAGCATGGTGCCCGTCTGGCTGGTGAGCAGCGACTTGTCGATTCCGAGCACGATCGAGAGGACGTTGCCCGAGGGGGAGGCGACCCCGCCCTTGGTGAAGTCGTCGGTGCCGGGCATGCCCGCCGCGTTCTGCTTCAGGGCTGTGCTGTACGCGGTAGCGTCCGTGGGAGCGACGTTGGTGGGGCAGCCGGTCTTCGGGTCGGGGGTGAAGGTCGCCATCGTCACCGGCGTCTTGCCCGTGGCGACCATGCCCGCGGTCACCTTGAAGCCCTGGGCGTTGAAGAAGAAGGGATCGTCGCGCAGCCCGGCGAAGACCTGGATCTTGCCGTCCATGCTGGCGAGCGGCTTGGCGGCCATCGAGGCGTCGCCGGTGACGTAGTCCTTCGTGGTCTTGCCGAGGACGTCGACGAGCCAGCACGAAAGCACCTGGTTCGCGTCGAAGGTGCAGATCACGTCGTTCTGATCGACCGGCGTCAGCTTGCCGGTCTGCGCCTGCGAGAACCCGTCGAGGAACGACTTGTTGGTCTTGGTGTGGAAGACGTACGCGACGACGTTCGAGAACTTCGACTGCGCCGTGGCGTTCGGGAAGACGTCCATCGCGAGGTAGACCGTCTTCCCGTCGCCCGACATCCAGCTGTAGACGTCGGTGATGTCACCCGACGGATCGGGGGCCATGTGCGGATCATCGCCATGGTCCGCCGCCCGGGCGGGCGCCGCGATGGCCACGGCCGCCAGCGCTGCCAGTCCTGTGATCCACGATCTCCTCATCTGCTTCTCCTTACCCAAGAGTTGGCCAACCGCGCGACCCCGACGGCCGCGCGCTCGAAAACCTGGCGGTGGTCGAGTGGGGCGGGATTGTAGGTTCGTCCATGCGCTCGGTCAAGGTGCGCTCGGCTTGCGAGTGCTCGCCAGGCGACGTTCTCGACGGTGCCCCTCGCCCGCCTGTCCGCCGCGCCTAACACCAATGAGTGGGAGAGCGCGCCGTCGCCTGGTTGATCCGTCGCCACCGCGCGGTGCTCGTGATCGCGCTGGCGGTGGTTGCGCTCGGGGCGGTCGGCGCCTCTCGCCTGGAGCTCCGCGCCGGGCTCGAGGAGCTGCTGCCCACCGGCGACCCGCGCGTGGAGGCGCTCAAGGAGATCGAGCGCCGGATGGGCTCGTTCTCCTCGCTGGCGGTGGTGATCCGCTCCCCCGACCGGGCCGCCAACGTGGCCTGGGCGCGCGACTTCGGGCGGCGGATCGAGACCGACTCCCCGGGCCTCGTGGACCGCGCCTCCGTCGGCCTGCCCGAGATGCGCGCGTTCGTGGAGGCGCACCGCTGGCTCTACGCGGACCTCCCGCTGCTCGAGGGGCTGCGCGACCGGATCGCGTTCGACCTTCTGCGCGCCAAGAACCCGCTGTTCGTCGCGCTCGAGGAGCCGCCGACGCTCGACGAGCTGCGCGACCGGATCGATCATTCGCGCGGCGAGTTCTCGCGCCTGCCCGACGGCCTGTTCGTCTCCCAGAAGGGCGACGTGGCGGTGGTGGTGGTGCTGCCGGCGCGCAACCTCACCTCGGCCGACGACGACCGCGTCGTGGCCGCGGCGCAGCAGGCCATCGCCCGGGTCCCGCTGCCCCCCGGCGCCAGCGTCAGCCTCGGGGGCGACGTGCACACCGCGGTCGAGGAGCGGCGCGCCATCGCCCAGGACGTGCAGCTCACGACGGCGCTGGTGGTGGTGCTCGTCGCCGCCGTGGTGGGTGCCTACTTCGGGCGCCTGCGCGCCGTGCCCCTGATGACGCTGCCCGCGCTGGCCGGCGTCACCATCGCATTCGGAGTGGCCGGCGTCGCCTTCGGGGCGCTGAACGCCTCGACGGCGTTCCTCGGCGCGATCATCGTCGGCAACGGCATCAACTACCCGATCATCGCCCTGGGGCGCTATGCCGAGGAGCGCGCCCGCGCCCGCCCCACGCGCGACTCGCTCCGCCTCGCCATCGACGGCACCGCGCGCGCCACCTCGCTCGCCGCCCTCGCCGCCGCCGCCGCCTACGGCTCGCTCGCCCTCACCAGCTTCCGCGGCTTCAGCCAGTTCGGCATCATCGGCGCCGTCGGCATGACGCTGTGCTGGATCGCCGCGTTCACCGTGCTGCCGGCGGTGCTGTGGGTGCTGGACCGGCGCCGGCCGGCGGCGCCCGAGCGCCCGCGGCGGGTGAACCTCGGCCTGCCGTTCGCGTGGATCGTCGAGCGCGCCCCGATCGCCGCGCTGGCCATCGGCGCCGCGCTCACGGCCGCCGCGCTCGCGGCTCTGCCGCATTGGCTGAGCGACCCCTTCGAGTACGAGTTCTCGAACCTGCGCACGCGCCACCGCGAGGATCCCGCCGCCGAGCATTCGCTCGACGAGATGTTC
>JAJXSP010000276.1 GCA_021784515.1 Myxococcales bacterium
GGTTGCGCGCGGCGCAAGCCGGCACGAAGGAGAACCTACGGTTCTCCCTCGTGGCTCCCTCTCCCTCACCCCTTCCCAAGATTGTTGGCGTGGGATCAGAGCACCCTTCCCCTGCGAGGGGAAGGGCTCAGGGGTTGATGGCTTGCGGCTGCTGTCCGGCTGGAATTCCGGCTTGCGATCGCGGGCGATCGGGGATGGCGATTGGGCGATTGTTGCGTGCGGTAAAGCCCACCTTTGTGGGGCTTGGTGCTTTTCTCGCCGCGGCAGCCCTTGGGCTGGGGGGCGACATGAAGAGGTTGCACCGTGGGCGATCATTTCGCCCTCTTCATCTTCAGGCAATCTTCGACGGCAGGGGTGAAGACGTTCTCGAATAGGCGTGCCAGAGCCGGCCGCGTGCGGTCGGCCCACAGCGTGCCAGAGCGACGCGTGGTCGGTTCGTAGTTGTACTTCTTCAACAACGGATAGCCTGCTACGCGCGCCCACACTCCTGGGACCGACTTGCCATCCATCGTCTCGCCATGAAACGGCTCGATCTGGACCCAATACGACGAGGCGATTTTCACATCGTCGTGCGCGGGATCGCCGTTTTCCAGATTCGCCCGAAACTTGACGTAGTCCTCCGTGGCCTTGGCCGTCGGATCACCGGGCTCCGCGATTTCCCGACTCGTCACCTCGACGGCGGCGACGTTCGCGAACTCGGGGAATTTCTTCGCGACGTCATCTCTGGCCCGCTCCAGCCGCTCCGCGCAGCGCTGCGTCCAATCGCCTCTGTTCCGCCCATTCCCCTCGGGCGCGTGCGGAATCGACGCATCCCCGAACGCCGGAATCGCCGGCAGCAGCGCGAGCACCGAGAGAGCCAGCGTCCGCATCGCTACTTCCCTTTCACGCGGCGCGCACCGTGTGAGTCGTCGTGCGCGGCTGCGGCACGGGCTCGCCGTGGCTGCGCAGCGACTCGACGTGCAGGGCGACGGCTTCTTCGATCATCGCGCGCACCTCGTCGGCGGTATCGCCGCTCGCCACGCAGCCGGGCAGGTCGGGCACATAGGCGGAGAACGATCCATCGCCTGCTCTCTCGACAACGACCACGTATTCCATCGCTACCTCAGCCCTGCCTGTTTCAGAATGCTGCTCAACGTCCCCGGCGGAACGTCCCTTCCGAGTCTTCCTCCGGCCGGCAGCGTCACCGTCCCCGGCTTCGTCGGATGGCAAGGTTGCATGTGGCTTCCCACGACCCGCTCCACCACCCATCCGTCCGTTTCCAGCGTCCGCAGCACATCGCGGTATTTCACTTCCCTTTCCCGAGGAACTCCTTGATCGAGTCCATGATCGCCTCCTTGCCCTTGATTTCGGAGGTGAGCAGGTTCCCGCCGTCGTCGTCGAAGTGCTCCTCGAGGTCCTTGATGAACTGGCCCGATCCGTACGGCGACTCGACCTGGCCGTAGCAGAACAGGTTGACGCTCGGCAGGATCTCCGACTTCAGGAGATCGATGCAGTTCACCGTGTCGTCGACCGACCAGTTGTCCCCGTCGGAGAAGTGGAACGGATAGACGTTCCACTGGGCCTTCGGGTACTCCTCGGTGATCATCTTCGCGCACAGTTTGTACGCCGAGGAGATCATCGTCCCCCCCGACTCCCGGGTGCGAAAGAAGGTGTCGCGGTCGACCTCCTTCGCCGTCGCGTCGTGGATGATGTAGCGCGACTCGATCCCCTTGTATTGCGAGCGCAGCCAGGTGTCGATCCAGAACGACTCGATGCGGACGATCTCCTTCTGCTCGTCGCCCATCGAGCCCGACACGTCCATCATGTAGACGATCACCGCGTTCGACTGCGGCAGCGGCTCGGTCTTCCAGGAGCGGTAGCGCTTGTCCTCGCGGACCGGCACGATGAGCGGATTCTTGGCGTCGTACGTGCCTGAGGCGATCTGGCGCTTGAGCGCCTGCTTGAAGGTGCGCCGGAAGTGGCGCAGCGACTCGGGGCCCGCCTGGCGGATTCCGGTGTAGCGGTCCTTCTTCGCGACGATCTTCTCGACGCCCTTCGGCTCGATCCGCGGTAGCTGCAGCTCCTCGCCGAGGATCTGCGCCAGCTCCTCCATCGTGATGTCCACTTCGAGGACGTGCTCGCCCGCCTTGTCGCCGGCCTGTCCCTGCCCCGGCTGCTCCTGCCCCGGGCCGAGCGAGTCGCCCACGTCGCCGTCGCCCTGCCCGACGCCGCCGGCCTGCTTTCCGCCGTAGCGGAAATGGGGAATGTCGATCTGCGGCAGGGGGATTGACACGGCGTCCTTCCCCTTCTTGCCAATCATCTCCCCCTGCGTGATGTACTTGCGCAGGTTCTGCTTGATCTTGCCGCGGACGATGTCCCGGAAGCGGCGGTGGTCCTGGTCGATCCGCAGCGACATCTAGAAAGCGACCTCGCTCACTTCACCGGTGTACGGATCGACGAGCCCGAATCTGCGGCCATTCCGCTTCGCGCTCACCGCCAGCTCGAGCAGGCCGAGCGCGCGCATCAGGACCGCGCCGCCGTCGTCGGCGCCGAGCGCCTCGGCGAGCTTGGTGAGAAGCAGCGCCGAGGTGCCCGAGATCTTGACGGTGACGGGCCCGATACCCTGGGGATCCATCGCCCTTAGTCCTTGACGTCGCCGCGCGCGAAGATCGACGCCACGAAGTTGAGCACGTCGGTCGCGCAGACCTCGCAATACCCGTAATTGCGGATCATGCGGTTCTTCACCACGTCGATCTTCTCCTGCGTGTCGCGGTCCACGACCGTCGAGACGAGGCTGGTGAGCTTGATCGAGTCCTTCTGGTCCTCGAACAGCTTCAGCTCGAGCGCCTTGTGCAGCCGCTCGTTCGTCCGGTAGTCGAACGTCCGCCCCTCGACGGCGAGGGCGCCGATGTAGTTCATGATCTCGCGGCGGAAGTCGTCCTTGCGCGACTCGGGTATGTCGATCTTCTCCTCGATCGACCGCATCAGGCGCTCATCCGGCTCCTCGTCCTGGCCGGTGTACTTGTTCTTCACCCGCTCGCGCTGGGTGTAGGCCTTGATGTTGTCGATGTAGTTCGCGCACAGCTTGCCGATCGCCTCCTCGTCGGCGGAGATCGCCCGCTGCACCTCGTTCTTGACGATGTCCTCGTATTCCTGCTTGGCGATCGTGAGCAGCTCGGAGTAGCGCTTGCGCATGTCCTCGCTGGTGATCAGCGAGTGGTGGCGCAGCCCCGACTCGAGCTCGTTCAAGACCATGAACGGATTGACGCAGCCCTCGCCCTTGTCGCTGACGAGCGCGTTGGAGATCTTGTCCTGGATGTAGCGCGGCGAGATGCCGTCCATCGCCTCGCGGGTCGTCTCCTTGCGCAGCTCCTTGATCGAGTCCTGGGTGAAGCCGGGGAGCGTCTTGCCGTCGTACAGCTTCAGCTTCTGGAGGAGCGTGAGGTTGTGCTTCTTGGGATCCTCGAGGCGCGTCAGCACGCCCCACATCGCGGCGATCTCGAGGGTGTGCGGGGCGATGTGCTTGCCGCGGATCTTGCTCGGATTGTAGTCCTTCCCGTAGATCTTCTTTTCTTCGGAGAGGCGCGTGATGTACGGGATATCGATCTTGATCGTGCGGTCCCGGAGCGCCTCCATGAACTCGTTGTTGAGGAGCTTCTTGTACTCGGCCTCGTTGGTGTGGCCGATGATCACTTCGTCGATGTCCGTCTGCGCGAACTTCTTCGGCTTGATCTTGTGCTCCTGCGACGCGCCGAGCAGGTCGTAGAGGAAGGCGACGTCGAGCTTCAGCACCTCGATGAACTCGATGATTCCGCGGTTGGCGATGTTGAATTCGCCGTCGAAGTTGAATGCCCGCGGATCGGAGTCCGAGCCGTATTCGGCGATCTTGCGGTAATTGATGTCGCCGGTCAGCTCGGTCGAGTCCTGGTTCTTCTCGTCCTTCGGCTGGAAGGTGCCGATGCCGACGCGGTCCTTCTCCGAGAGGATGAGGCGCTTCACGTGCACGTGCGCCATCACCTTCGACCAGTCGCCGTGATAGTGGATCATCAGCTGGCGGAAGATCTGCCGGCAGGCGGGATTGACGTCGCCGTCGATCACCACCGGGAACTGCTGGTCGCCGAGGCCCAGCTCGCCGAACGCGCGGTCTCGCCAGTCGGCCGGTACGAGGCGCAGCGGGTCCTCGTGCATCGGCGACGGGAACACCTCCTGTCCGCCCGTGATGTGCTTCAGCTCGTTGGGGAGCACCCACTCGTAGGTATAGAGGGCGCCCTCCGGGCTGCGCGAATACTCCTCGAGCCCCTTTTTGAGGAGCCGCGCAATGGTCGATTTGGAGGAGCCGACGGGGCCGTGCAGCAGGATCACGCGGCGCTCGGTGCCATAGCGCTGGGCGGCCGACTTGAACACGTTGACCAGCCGCATCAGCGGGATGTCGAGCCCGTAGACGGCGTCCTTGCCGCCGTGCTGCTCGTCCTTGAAGAAGTTGTAGCGAATCAGCTTCTTCTTGTTGTCGATGTACTCTTCCTGCCCGTAGCTCAAGATCATGTCGTACACGCGCTGGAACGCGGTACGGCACACCTTGGGGTTCTGCCGGACGAGCGAGAGGTAGTCCTCGAAGCTGCCGCTCCAGTTCAGCTCACGGTATTCGCGCAGATCCTGAAGGGCGGCAATTCGGCTGAGCATCTGGCGGCCCGCGGCGGGGTCGAGATCCATCGGAGTCTCCTCGGTAATGCCGGCTAGTGTAGCTGCCGCGGGTTGGGTGCGCTACTTCGCGGCCGGGAGCGCCGCGCGAGGCGCCGCTACGCGATGGCGCCGGCGGGGGCGGCGAGGGCCGCGCGCTGGCCGGCGGCCTGGACGATGAGGTCGAGCGCGTCGGAGTGGACGCCGACGAGGGTGAGCATGCGGTCGTCGATCTTGCGCGGGTGGAGGCGGCGCTTGCGGACGTAACCGAAGCTCACCCCGACGGGCACGCCGACCATCGAGAGCAGGGCGAGGAAGCCGAGCGCCGGCATCTCGTGGGCGAAGAAGGCGACCATCAGCGCCATCGCGACGAAGATCCAGAACACGCCGAGGCCCATCACGAGGTTGGCGTGGGTCCAGCGCTTCTTGCACGCGGCGCAGAGCGGGATCATCAGGTGACCGCGCTTTTGGAGCACGGCGGCGAGCACGGCCATGATGAGGACGCCGGCGAGCGCCGTCGCGTAGACCCACGGCGGGGTCCACGCGAACCGGGTGCTGCGGCGGACGATGCCCTCGCGGGCGCCGCATTTCACGCACAGATCGGGCAGCGACGCGTCCTTCTGCACGAGCAGGTCGTTGCCGGCGCGCGCGGCAACGAACGGAGCGCCGGTGGTGGGGAGGAAGGCAGGCGCGGCGGCGTTGCGGGGGAAGAGGACGGGATCGGCCATCGGAGCGCCTCCTGGTGAGGCCCGAGCATACGCCGGCCGCCGCCGATCATTCCGCCGGCGCGTCGCTCCGGTGGCGCTGGTAGCGATCGACCGCGGCCTCGTGCTCGGCGCGCGTCTTCGAGAAGTAGTGGGTGCCGTCGTTCTTCGAGACGAAGTAGAGGTACGGCGTGCTGTCGGGCTGCATCACGGCCTCGAGGGCGGCGCGGCCGGGGTTGCAGATCGGGCCGGGGGGCAGCCCCTCGTGGGTGTAGGTGTTGTACGGGTTGTCCTTGTCCTCGAGCTGGATCTTGTGGATGCGCCCTTCGAACTTCTTGCAGGCGGCCGACAGCTCGACGGGGACGGTGCAGCCGTAGACGATCGTCGGATCGGTCTGGAGCAGGTGCGGGACGAAGGTGGGCAGGCGCAGGCGGTTGAGGAAGACGCCGGCGATGCGCGGCCGCTCCGACGGCTCGGCGGTCTCCTTCTCGACGAGCGAGGCCATCAGCACGATCTGGTGGTCGTCGAACTTGTAGGCTTTTTGCAATGCAGCAACGCCCGCCTTGTGGTGCTCGCGCAGCTCGGCGTACACCTCCTTGCCGTGCTTGACGAGGCGCGCGATCACCTTCGGCGCCGGGGTCGCCGGACGGAACTGGTAGCGGTCGGGGAAGAGGTAGCCCTCGGCGCTCTCGCCCGGCACGCCCAGCTTCTCGAGCAGCGACGGGTCGCGCGCGGCGCGCTCGAACTCCTCGTGCGGGCAGACGCCGCCGTCCTCGAGGATCATCGCCACCTCGAGGAGGTTCTTGCCTTCGGGGATGGTGACGGCGATCTCCTCCTCGGGGACGCCGGCGATCAGCGCGTCGATGATCTGCGCCGGGCTCATCGACGGGGTGAAGGTGTACTGCCCGGGCCGCACCTTCTGCGAGTCGCCGCGCTCCGTCGCGTAGACGCGGAACCAGCGAGGGTGCTCGATCACGCCGCGGTCGGCGAGCGCGTGGCCGATCGCGGCCGCGGTCATGTTCTTGGTGACGACGAGCCGCACGGGGTGCGTGTCGCCGTCGCGGAGCGCGCGGTGCGGGTAGCCCAGCGCGCGGTGGGCCGACCAGCCGCCGACGAGGCCGAGCGCGAGCATGGTGGCGCCGACGACGATGGCGGCGCGGCGCTGGTCCTTCGCGCTCACTCGCCGCGGCCCTCGAGCCATCGCGTGAGGATCACCTGCGCGGCGGCGCGGTCGATCACCTGCTTGCGGCGCGCCCGCGAGAGGTCGGCGGCGAGCAGCGTCTCCTCGGCCTCGACGGTGGAGAAGCGCTCGTCGCACTCCTCGACGGCGAGTCCGGCGGCGGCGAGGGCCGCGGTGAGCACCCGCACCCGCTCGGCGCGGTGGCCGAGCGTGCCGTCGCCCTCGAGGGGCAGGCCGACGACGATCCGCCCGGCGCCCCACTTTGCCGCCAGCTCCGCCAGCTGCTCCACGTCGCGCTTCGTGCCGCGCCGGGCGAGCGTGGTGACGCCGTGCGCGCAGAGGCCCAGCTCGTCGGTGACGGCGACGCCGATGGTCTTGGTTCCCACGTCGAGCCCGAGGACGCGCGGCATTCCGCGGCAATCTGCCATCCGGGGGAGGCAGGGTCAAGATTGCTGCATTGCACAACTCTGCCCGCAACGTCGCCTCCGGCTCCGTCTACGGTTCGGTTTCGCTTCGATGAACCGCGTCCCGCCCCACGGGCGGTTGCACGTACGGCGTGCCTCTGCGAGTCTGCGCCCATGGCCGACGAGACCAAGCCCCCCGTGCCGCGCATCCAGCTCCACCTCGACGAGGCGCTCGCGCAGGGCGTGTACAGCAACCTCCTCCTCATCAACCACACCGAGACCGAGTTCGTGCTCGACTTCGCCTTCCTCGCGCCCGGTCCGCCGGTGGCGAAGGTGCGCTCGCGAGTGATCGCCTCGCCGCGCCACGCCAAGCGGCTGCTTGTTGCCCTGCAAAAAAACCTGCAGCGTTACGAGGAGCGCTTCGGGGTGATCGAGCTGTCGGGCGACGACGAGCTGACGGTGCACTGACCTCGCGGTCAGGCCACCGCGCCCTCGAGGAACTCGACGACGCCGCGGTCGCCGTCCACCGCGACCCGCGCGCCGAGCGGGAAGGGGAGGTTGCGCTCGCCGTGGCCGAAGGGGGCGCCGGCGACGGCGGGCACGCCCCAGCGGCGCACGCGCTCGGCGACCACCTCGGCCGCCGTCGGGCCGCGGCCGTCGGGTTCGGTGCAGCGGGTGAGGTCGCCGATCACCACCGCGGCGAGGCGGGGCGCGCCGTTGAGGGCCAAGCCCGCCAAAGCGGGCTGCTCCAAGGCCCGACTGAGCGCGATCTGGGTGAGCGAGCGGTCGATGCGGTAGGGGCGCTCGCCGACCTCCTCGAGGAACAGCACCGCGCCGTCGAGCGGGAAGGCCCACGGCGTGCCGACCAGCGCCGCGCACAGCTCGAGGTTGCCGCCGACGGCGAGGCCGGTGGCGCGCCCCGGGGTCACCGATTCGAGGCCGGTCCAGGCGGGCGGCGGGTCGGGCGACTCGAGGAGCGCGAACAGCGCCTCGGCGTGGTCGGGCGGCAGCGCGCCGAGGTGCGTCAGCGTCGGGCCGTGGATGCTCGTCACGCCGGTGCGGAGGGAGGCGGCGTGCAACGCGGTGACGTCGGAGAAGCCCACTACGGGGCGCGGCGGGCCAAACGCCAGCGACGGAAGGAGGCGCATCGCGCCGTAGCCCCCGCGCGCGGTGAGCACGGCGCGGACGTCCCCCTGCTGCAATGCAGCGAGCAGCTCGGCCGCGCGGCGCTCGTCGTCGCCGGCGAGGTAGCCCTCGCGCGAAAAGAGCGCCTCGTCGAACTGCAGGCGGTAGCGATCGGCGAGGCGGGCGATCCCGGCGGCGAGGCCGTCGCGCGGCACCGGACCTGCCGGCGCCACCACCGCGACGCGATCGCCGGGGCGGAGGCGCGGCGGCCTGGTCATCGCGGGGGGCGGGTGTTGCGGCGGCGGCGCGGGCGCTTGC
>JAJXSP010000277.1 GCA_021784515.1 Myxococcales bacterium
TCGTGACGACGAACCAGGCGGTGACGCAGTGGGGCCAGGTTTTCGGCGACGAGATGATCGCCGCCGCCATCCTCGACCGCCTGCTCCACCACAGCCACACGCTGCTGATTCAGGGCGACAGCTACCGTCTGAAGCAGAAGAAGCGCGCCGGCCTGTTGGGCACGGCGCAGAGGGGATAAACGAGGTGCCGGAGGGGGTCAGAAGTACTGTCGCGGGTGGGGTCAGAAGTTGTGTCGCTTGACACCGGTTCACCGCACATCATGCGGCGAATAGTGCATCCGCGAGGGCTCTGGCTGGCCCGACCAGCCCGGGTTCGACTCCGCGCGTGCCCGGAAATGCCCTGTGGTCGGACTCCGCGATACGCGCCGCGTCATCGCCCGGTTCCCCGTCGGTGACGCCCCCGCGCGCGCCGCGCGGACCGTGCCCCACCCGTGCCGCGACCGCGCGAACCGCCCGCGCGTGCCCCGCGCCGAGCGTCCCGTCGGTGAGCGCCCGGGCGCGTGCCCCGGCCTTCGAAAAATGTGCCCCTACCGTGCCCCAGGCCGGAGGGGCGGTTCGGCATAGGCGCGGAACCTTTCGGAAATATTGGAGAATTAGTGGAGGCGCCGGGAATCGAGCCCGAGCGGCGCAAGTCCCTTTGCCGCAAGGATTTCCCAAAGATGTCCGCGGGATGCGGAACAGCGGGAACAGTCAAGATCGGGCAGGATGCGGCGGGAATCGGCCGATTTCGTGCCCGTGGCGTGCCCCGGATTTGCGGTGCCCCGACCGTGCCCGCGCCGCTCGCCCGCGGCCAATGTGCCCGACGGTGCCTGGGCATCGCGCGGCCGTGCCCGTGATGTGCCCCGCCGCCATCGCTACGCGAGCACCTTCAGCAGGTCGGACGCGAGGGCCTCGCAGGACGCCGCGATCTCGTCGGCGTTGCCGAGCGCGCCCGCCGAGCGGATCGCCATCTGGACGCCGATGCCGGCGCGCGCAGCGAACTGCGCCGCGAGCAGCTCGCGAGCCGACTTCGCAGCCTCCTCGGAGCGCTTGTCGCCGAGCAGCTTGACGTACCGGGTGGCGAGGTCGTCCGTCTCGGTTCCTCGAAGAAGGCGCAACACGTCGAGCGCGTCCTTGTCGGTCTGGCGGTCCGTCCCGTGGCGCTCGCTGATCTTGTGCACCTTCGCGACGAGCAGCGCTGCCGGCCCGGCGACGCGCACGTCGAACGCGCGAGGGTCCGTGGCCTCGAGGGCGTCGAGCCTCATCACGTCCGCGTCGATGATCGCGCCGTCGAGGCCCCGCACGATGCGGGCGGCCCGCGAGTGATGCCCGGGCAGGCGTGCGGCGCGACGCCCCGTCCCCGGGCTCACCGACGCCGGCACGAGAAGGTCGACAGCGACGTCGGCGTCGACCTGCTTGCTCGTCGGGCGCTTGGTGATCCAGACGCCCACGGAGTCCTTGGTCTTCGGGAGGAAGCCTGCATCCATCAGGGCCTTCTCGAGGGGCGGGATCTCGGCGAGGACAGCGGGGTCGATGGCGAGGTCGCCGTCGGTGGTGAACGGCGCGACGGCGAGGTCGGCCTCGCCCACCCGCAGGTAAACGGCCTGCGCGCCGACGAGCACGATGGCGTTGCGGTGCGGCCCGAGCGCGTCGAGCGCATCCAGCAGGACCCGTCGAGCGATGACGTAGAGCTCGTCGACGACGCTCATCGGCGCCACTTCTCCTCGTTGCCCTGCATCCAGGTGATGAGTTCCTCGCCCTCGGCAGGACCGCGTCCGGGGCTGGTGAGGAGGTCGGTCGCCACCTGGCTGGGGGCCGCGTACCAGACGCCGTCGCGCTGGGCCGCACCTTCGAAAACCTCCTCGTCGGCGGGCTCGATGAGCATCACGTTGGCGCCGGCCTCCGCGGGCCGCAGACCGAGCCGGGTGGCGGCGGCCACCGCATCTCGGATCCAGATCGTCGCCAGGCGCGGGGGCGCGGTCGGCGCGAGCGCGGCGGCGGCGAGCGCGCCCGTCACGGCGTAGCGCTCGTCGGACTTCGCGAGACGGGCGACGAGCGCCGACAGCCCGCGCGGTTCGAGGTAGGTGCCGATCGCGCCGCGCGACTCGAGCGGGGCGTCCTGGGTCCACCGCCGGAGCAGCGCCGGCCAGTCGACGCTCTCAAGCCGGCCGTGCCCGACGCGCGTTACGAGCGCCTCGGTGTCCAGCAGCGCGAGCACGCGGGAGACGTAGCCTGCGTTCATCTTCGTGAGTATCGCCAGCTCGCGCACACCTGGGGGCTCTCGCCGGTCGATGAGCGCCCGTACGATGCGGCCTGCCTTCGCGCCGCGGAGGGAGCGAGCAGGCCTCTCTTCGCGGTCGGGATCCTCGGACGCGCCCTGCGTCTCGATGAAGAGGCCTGGATCGGCGACGACGATGCGAGCGTTGCCAGTGAGGTCCAGGTAGCCGACGTCGGCGTCACGGAGCCGGCCTCGCGTGCTCTCGCCGAGGTAGCGAGCCACCACGACGAATGCTCCCTGCAGCCCAACGCCGCTCAGGCGCAACTTGTCGACGAGGGGACGAACCGCCTTCGGATCGAGCCGCGCGCGAGCCTCGAACGTGATGGTGCCGGTTCGGCCGTTCGGGGCCGAGAGCTCCGTGGTGGCGTCCGCCGCGAGGGCGATGGACGTCCGGGGTTCCGAGGTCAGCTCGCTGGCGCTCCATCCCGGAGGCAGCCGCCGCCGGAGCTCGCGGAGACCCTCTCGGAGCAGCGAGTTGTCTGATAGCGTGGCGTTGCGCATCTCGTGCAACATCATATATTCAGGCAATAAGAAAGACAAGTTGCCTTGGACTGGCATGTTGCGCGCGACGCGCAACATGTGTTCCTTGGGCAACTTCCGGGTCCGCGCCCGCAGGGGCAAAGGGCAAGCTCCACTACGGCACTACGGCTGGCCGGCGGACGGTCGGACTTTCGGCGTAGCGACATTTTCGTTCGCCACCGAAAATGCCCGTGGAGCGTCGGGTTACCGCGACAAGCTCGTGCCCGGCGCCTCCGTGCGCCTCTACCTCTCGAACCCGTCGGTCGGCGGGGGCGCGCGCACTCAGAAGGTCACGGGCGTCATCACCCAGCGGGAGGTGGTCTCCGACGCGCGCGGCACGGTCATCCGCATCACCGGCGCCGACCTCGGCTGGCACCTGATGCACAACGACGCGCCCCTCTGGTTCAACCTGCGCGGCACGACGCTCGACCGGCTGCTCGAAGCCTGCATCGCGCCGCAGAACGTCTTCAAGGGCGACCGCGACCCGGGCTGGGGCTTCCGGGGCGTGCGCACCTCGAACCTCGAGAACCGGGCGCTCAAGACCCGGCTGCGCTTCACTCCCGGCGAGCGCGAGGCGTTCCGCCAGGCGACGCTCTCGGGCACCTTCCTCTGGGTGCAGGTGCAGCCGGGGCAGAAAATCGCCGACCTGCTCATCATGTTCGCCCGCCGGCTCGGATTCCTCGTCGGTGTGAGCGCGGACGGCTGGCTCCAGGTCTGGATCCCGAACTACTCGCAGGCGCCGCTCTACACGGTCCACTACCACGACGCCGGCGACCGCGACGCGAACAAGAACAACGTGCAGCTCGCCCGCCGCGTCGACGCGCTCGACACGATCTGGACGCGCGTCAACGTCGTCGGCGAGAAGCCCTACCTCACCGAGGCCGAGCTGGCGAAGAAGACCTTCGCCCCGAACGTCGGCAAGTTCCGCGGGAAGGCCGCGCACGACGACGCGCTACCGTTCCTGCACCGGCTGCTCTTCACCGACTCGGAGATCGACCAGCACACGGCCGACCTCCGCGCCGAGTGGCGCTACCAGCGCGGCCTCTTCGACGCGCAGACGGTCACCTACCAGCTGCGCGGCCACCACCAGGGCGGCACGTGGTGGGAGTCGGACACGATGTGCGAGGTCCACGACTCGGTCCTCGGTCTCGACGGCAACTACTACGTCGCGTCGGTGCAGTGCCAGCGCGACATGCAGGGCGGGGATACTACGATGCTGACCATCAAGAAGCCCGACCTCCTCGGAGCGGTCGGATGACGTGGTCGGAGATCCGCGACTTCGTCTACCAGGCCGTCGCCTGGGCCGTCGCGTACACCAAGGTCGCCAAATCGAGCGACGTGCTGCTCGGCGTGGGGATCGCCGCTGTCGTGACGGGCGTCGCGCTCTTCTTCGTCGAGGGGCGCCACCCCATCGAGCGGCGCGCGTGGCGGCTCACGCCAGCGCCCGGCGGCATCGCGTTCTCGTGGGGTGGGCCGTGAGGCTCGCACTGGCGCTTGCGTTCGCCTGCTGCGGCTGCGAGGCGATCGACGATGTTTCGCGCTTCCATGTCGTCGCGCCCGACGGCGGTGCGCTCGCCGACGCGGCGCTGGGCGACCTCGCCGGCCTCGCGCCCGACGCCGCCACCGAGGGCGACGGCGCCGCGGCCGACCTGTCCATGCCGGCCGCCGTGGGAGACCTGGCAGGGCTCGATCTCGCGGCGCCGGATCTCGCGGTCCCCGATCTCGCGGTCCCAGACCTTGCGGCCGTGGATCTCGTCGCGCCCGACCTCGCCGCGCCCGACCTCACCGTCGCCGATCTTGCGAGCCCAGATCTCGCCCAGTGCGGCGTGTGCTCGCCCGGCCAGCAGCTCACGATGCCCTGCGGCAACTGCGGCACCGAGACGATCACCTGCTTGCAGAGCTGCCAGTGGTCGGTCGGTGTCTGCAACGGGCAGGGCGCATGCGCACCCGGCGCGCAGCGCAGCGTGGCGTGCGGGAACTGCGGGATGAAGACCGATACATGCGGGATGGACTGCCAGTGGTCGCCCGGCGCCTGCAACGGCCAGGGCTGCGCGCCGGGTTCAACCCAGGCGGGTGGCTGTGATCAATGCTCGCAGCAAACGTGCGGCAACGACTGCAAGTGGAGCGCCTGCGGCCTCAAGCCGGGCAACACATGCGAGTACCAGGGCGGCGGCAACACGCAGCAGTGCCCGTGCGCATCGCCCTCGCACCCCGGCTGCAACCCGAGCCCGGCGTGCCAAGGACCGGCGACGCGGTCCTGCCTCAACACGTGCCAGTGGGCCGCTTGCACCTGCCAGTGCCAGTGTAACGGGGGGAGCACGTACTGCTCGTGCTGAACGAACACGGGCGCCGACGCACGCGAAGGTTGCGCGGTCTTCGGGACCGATCCGGCCGCCTGACCGGCGCTTAGGTGACTCAATGGTCGAATTATCGCAGTCTGGAGAAACCGTGGGCGCATTCCTGAAGGACGTGGTTAGGAACGAGTGGTTTGTCGGTGTCTCGTCGTCGGTGCTCGCCGCGGCGATTGTTGTAATGGCGACCTTCATGCGAAAGAAAATCCTGCTGATGTTACGGAGACTGCTTCGGTTGGAGACCCAGTGGCCGACAACCCACTCCGACGCGGCGTTGAAGTTTGGGCGCCTGCTGGTAGTGGATGATCAGAGTTTTGCTCACTATGAGAGGCTTGAAAAGCGTGGCTACAAGGTCACGCGCTGGATGAAGATGAATAAGAACGAGCCGGGCGGATTTGATGCCAACTATGACGCCCTGATTCTTGATGTTCGAGGGGTCGCCGACGATTTCGGCGCCGCCGACGGAGTGGAAGCTCTCCGCTTGATACGGCGGGACAATCCTTGGATTCCGATTCTGATCTATACCGCCTACCCTGATGACGTGCCGCAGGACAGTTCAAGCTTCGTCGCTAGCGAGACCGAAGGCTGCATGTCCAAGCTCAAGCCCTTTGTAGAGTTTGAAGCAGCGATCGTCTCTCTCTTCGGGAAGGGCCGCGATCGGTCCCGGTTCGCGCGCGTCCTCGCTCACCTCGGTGTGGCAAATTCGGATGAGGTACTCACCGCCTTGCAGCGCGGGACGAAGCCCAAATGGAAGCCAATCGCCCCCGAAAACCGGCCGCCATTCCAAGAGCGGCAGGTCGAAGATGTCATGCAGATAGCGCGCTCTGTGGTGGACGGAACGAGGTGGAAGCAGTGAACACGCCGAGCATCGTGGCCGCATTGGCTGAAGGGGTCGAGAAGGACGGTGAGTTATACCCACGCCTTCCTGTCTGCGCCTCGTGCATCACCAAGCCCTGCACGAAGAGTAGGACTCGCGGCAAGATCGAACTGTGCGAATTTGGCGTGTGCTATCTCCCTGTTTCGGATCGCTTGTTGTTTTTCGGGTTCATCCCACGCGGCTGGCGCCCAGCTTGGACGTTGAGCGCCCAACGGCGGAAGCGCTTTGCGAGAATCAGAAAGGGATTGCGAGAAGACCAACAGCCGGACGCAGCCGCTCTTCTGCGCTTGGCGGCGGTGTGCGCCGGGGCTCAGGCCAAGACGAAGCTTGCCGAAGTCCTCCGACACAGGAAGGAAGAGCAGCGGAGCATTGAGACCCAGCTCGCGGCTGTTCCCAAGGAGGTTGTGCTGGCGCAGTTGCAGAAGAATCTACGCGGCCTCTCCTCGGCTCTCATCCATGATCTTCTGCAGCTTCTTGCGTCAATTTATCAGAACATCGACTTTCTACTCTCCGAGCAGTATGGAAACCGCTCGCTTGCTGCGGACTTCCCGGGGCCGCTTCCCCGCCCCGACGTGACTCCCGTAGAGTGCTGGAGAAAAGAGAAGGCGATATACTTCGCTGCCGAACTGATGACTGCCAGGCTGGAGACGGCGCGCCTTGTGATGACGGAGGGCATGGCCGATGATGAGCTAATCTGGTTTTCGCCGCATCGCCTCCTCGTGAAGTTTGTCCGAATCTACCGCAGCGTCGCGGCCGAACGTGCGCTCAACTTTCAGATCGGCGAGGGCTGGTACGAGTGCAGGGCGGGCAGGCGGACGGCTACCGTCGCCCTATTGAACGTCGTCGACAACGCCGTGAAGTACGCGCCGGTTGGCACCGTGATTCGTGTTGACTTTCAGTTCGATTCTGTAGCGATGACACTTGGGGTCACGTGTGAATCATTGGGGCCGCCGCTCAGTCCCGGCGAGGAGGAAACCATCTTCTTGCCTGGGGAAAGGGGAACCGCGGCACAGGCGATGGTGAAAGATGGCAGCGGGATCGGCCTTTGGCAGGCGCGCGCCACGCTTGGAAAGCAGGGGGAAATCAGCGTTGAGCAAGATCCCTGGCCGGATCGGCAGCACCCCCAATATCGACTCACCCGGTTCGTAATTGAGTATCTCGAAGCTAGGACGGTAGAACGGCAAGGCGCTGGTCGAGACCAGTGAAGGTCTTGGCCCCGTGTCCCCGGCGCGCTCTGACGGATCCCCCCATTTCTTGCCGCAACCGACGCCACGCACAGATGCCGTCGTGACGCGGGAATGCGGAGCGAGCGGCGCGTGTTCAGGCTCTTATGCGACGAGCCGCCCTGTCTGCCTCCTCTCCGGAAGCCGGCCTCGCCGGCGCCGCCGCTTCCTCGGGTTGCGGCATACTCGCAAGTTCATGGAGCGCCTCTTCGGCAACGACCTTCACGCAAAGCGGGTGCTGTCCCTGGCCAACGGCGTCGCCGGGGTGCTGCAGGCCGCAGCGCTGTCGGTGCACGCCATCGGCACGGCCTACGCGAAGCTCAACCGCTCGACGCCCAAGCACGGTGTCAAGCAGGTTGACCGGATGCTGAGCAACCCGGGCCTGGTCATCGAGGAGCTGACCCGGCTGTGGTGCCAGTTCGTGGTCGGCGAATCGCGCGAGCAGATCGTCATCGCGCTCGACTGGACCGATTTCGACGACGACGATCACACCACCCTGTGCGCCTATCTGGTCACCCGGCACGGTCGGGCGACGCCGCTTTCGTGGAAGACGATCCTCAAGTCCGAGTTGAAGGGTCGGCGGACGGCGACCGAGCACGGGATGGTGGAGCAGCTCCACGACTGGCTGCCCAAGGAGACGGAAGTCGTCCTCCTGGCCGATCGCGGCTTTGGGGATCAGAAGCTCTACGGCCTTCTTGAGTTCCTGGGTTGGGACTACGTCATCCGGTTTCGCGGCAACATCGTCGTGGAGAGCGCCGAGGGTGTCGCCAAGCGCGCGGATGAATGGGTACCGCCCAATGGGAGAGCGCGAAAACTCGACGGCGCCCGCGTGACGCAGGACCGTGCTCTGGTCCCGTCGGTGGTGCTGGTCAAGAAGGCGAAGATGAAAGAGGCGTGGTGCCTGGCCACGACCCTCCGCGAGGAAACCGCCTCCGAGATCGTCGCATTCTACGGGCGCAGGTTCACGATCGAGGAGACGTTCCGCGATCAGAAGGATCTTCACTTCGGGCTGGGCTTGCGCGCGACCCACATGCGCATTCCGCTCATCGTGATCACCCAGATCGCTCCATCGTGATCGCTCGGATCGGTCATCGTGATCGGAGCGCAGCGACGCTGGACTGTTCACTTGTCGGTCGAGGTGGTCTCCTCCTTGCGGCG
>JAJXSP010000278.1 GCA_021784515.1 Myxococcales bacterium
GGCTGCCGACGGCGCCGACCGCCGCGTCCTTGGGCCAGCCGCGGCCCAAGAGCCACGCCACCTCCTCGGCGGCCGCCCGCAGCCGTGGCAACTCGGCCGGCGCGAACAGCCGCGCGTCGTCGGGGTTCGCGCCGCGGTGACGCTCCTGCTCGCTCACACCACGTTGAAGTAGCGGGCTTCCGGGTGGTGGCAGATCACCGCGGAGGTCGACTGCTCGGGCACGAGTTGGAACTCCTCGGAGAGCGAGAGCCCGGCACGCTCGGGGCGGAGCACCGTGAACAGGTGCGCCTGGTCCTCGAGGCGCGGGCAGGCCGGGTAGCCGAAGCTGTAGCGGCTGCCCTGGTAGCCCTGCGACAGCAGCCCCTCGACGGTGCGCGCGTCGTTCCCCGCGATCTCCAGCTCGCGGCGCACGCGCTGGTGCCACAGCTCGGCGAGCGCCTCGGCCGACTCGACGGCGAGCCCGTGGAAGTGGAGGTAGTCGTCGTAGCGGTCGGCGGCGAACAGCTCCTGCGCCTTCGCCGTCGCCACCGGGCCCATGGAGACGATCTGGAGGGCCACCACGTCGCGCTCCCCCGAGGAGAGCGGGCGGAAGAAGTCCGCGAGGCAGAGCCGCCGTCCGTCGGGCTGGCGCGGGAAGGCGATGCGCACCCACTCGGCCCCGCCGTCGGGGCGATGGATCACCAGCTCGTTCTTGTCGGAGTTGCAGGGGTAGTAGCCGTAGACGACGCGCGGCTGGAGCAGCTGGTGATCGATCGCGCGCTGGCACCACGACTGGAACTTCGGCTCGACCGTCTCGGACACGAAGCGGCGGTATTCCTCCTCGGAGCGACGCTGGCGGCGATATTGCCATTGCCCGCGGAACAGCGCCCGCTTGTTCAGGAAGGTGAAGATTTCGGAGAGCGACAGCTGCTCCGGGCCAACCACCTTGTCGCCCCAGAATGGCGGCTTCGGCACGTGCGGCGCCGGCTTGATGTCCGACGGCGCGAACACGTCCACCGGCGGGAGCTTCGCCTCCCCGCCCTTTTCGACGATCTTCCGTCGGTGGCGCTTGCGTCCGGGGCCGGTCAGCACCCGCTTTTCGCGGTGGCCGCACAGCTCCTCCATCAAATGGAGCCCGGAGAATGCGTCGACGCCGTAATAGACCTCACCCGACTTGTAGGCGTCCTGGAGATCGCCCTCCACGTAATTGCGATTGAGCGCCGCGCCGCCACAAATCACCGGGATGGAGAACCCGCGCTGCACCATCAGCTCGAGGTTCTCCTTCATCACCACCGTCGATTTGACGAGCAGGCCCGACATCCCGACCGCGTCGGCCTTGTGCTTCTCGGCCGCGTCCAGGATCGCCTCGAGCGGCTGCTTGATTCCCAGGTTGAAGACCTTGTAGCCGTTGTTGGAGAGGATGATGTCGACCAGGTTCTTGCCGATGTCGTGGACGTCGCCCTTCACCGTGGCGAGCACCACCACGCCCTTCTCGCTGCCCTCGACGCGCTCCATCGACCTTTCGAGGTGTGCGACGGCCGCCTTCATCGTCTCGGCCGACTGCAGCACGAACGGCAGCTGCATCCGCCCCGAGCCGAACAGCTCGCCGACCGTCTTCATCCCATCGAGGAGGATCTCGTTGATGATCTGAAGCGGCTTGTATGTCGCGAGCGCCTCGTCGAGCACCTTGTCGATGCCCACCTTGCGGCCGTCGATGATCCGGCGCCGCAGGCGCTCCTCGACCGGACCCGACTCGGTCGCGGCGGCGGCCGGCCCCTTCTCGGCCCCCTCGAAGCGGGCCATGAAGTCGAAGAGCGGGTCGTAGCCCCGCTCCTTGTCGCGGCGGTCGTAGACCAGATCGAGGGTGAGCGCGACGTCCTTCTCGTCGAGGTTGGACAGCGGGATGATCTTCGCCGCGTTGAGGATCGCGGCGTCGAGGCCGCTCTTGATCGCCTCGGCGAGGAACACCGAGTTGAGCACCTGGCGGGGATAGGGCTTGAGGCCGAAGGAGATGTTGGACAGCCCGAGCAGCGTCCTTGTGCCCGGCAGCGCGCGCTTGATCCCGGCGATCCCCTCGAGGGTGGCCACGCCGGCGTCGCGGCTGGCCTCGTCGCCCGAGCCGATGGTGAAGGTGAGCGCGTCGAACAGCAGCGCCTCGGGCGGAAGGCCGTGGCGCCCGACGGCGATGTCGTGGATGCGCCTGGCCACCTCGACCTTGCGCGCGGCGGTGCGCGCCATCCCCTCCTCGTCGATGGTGAGGGCGACCAGCGCGGCGCCGTACTCGCGGGCGAGCGCGCAGATGTGGTCGGCCTTCGCCTCGCCGTCCTCGAGGTTGACCGAGTTGATGATCGCGCGCCCCCCGAGCAGCTTGAGCGACGCCTCGAGCACGTCGAGCTGCGTGGTGTCGACCATGAGCGGCAGCGGCACCTGGGTCGCGAAGCGGCGCAGCACCTCGCCCATGTCGCGCGCCTCGTTCCGGCCGACGTAGGCGGTGCACACGTCGAGCACGTGCGCGCCCTCGCCGGCGGCGTCCTTGCCCATCTCCACCATCCCCTCCCAGTCGTCGCGGAGGAGCAGCTCGCGGAACTTCTTGCTGCCGTTGGCGTTGGTGCGCTCGCCGACGATGAGCGGCGCCGGCACCTGCGCGAGCGGGACGGCGGTGTACAGCGAGGTGACCTGCGCGGCCTGCCGCTGCGGACGCGGGCGCGGGGTGAGCCCGCCCACCGCGGCGGCGAGCTTCTCGATGTGCGACGGGTTGGTGCCGCAGCAGCCGCCGATGCAGGTGACCCCGTACTCCTCGACGAAGCGGCGCAGGGCGCGCGCGAGGTCGTCGGGTTGGAGGTCGAAGGTGGCGACGCCGCCGACGTTGCGCGGCAGCCCGGCGTTCGGCAGCACCGAGACGAAGCGCGAGGCGACCTGCCCGAGGAAGCGCGCGTGCTCCTGCATCAGCTCGGGGCCGGTGGCGCAGTTGAGGCCCACCACGTCCACGTCGAGCGACTCGAGCACCGGCAGCGCCGCCCCCACCTCGGTGCCGATGAGCATCGTGCCGGTGGTCTCGACGGTGATCTGGGCGACGATCGGCACCTCGCGCCCGGCGCGCCGGAAGGCGTCGCGCGCCGCCAGCACCGCGCACTTCAGGTTGAGGATGTCGAACTGCGTCTCGATCTGGAGGAGGTCCACGCCGCCGTCGAGCAGGCCGTGGATCTGGGTGGCATAGGAGGCGCGCTGCGCATCGAACGGCACGTGGCCGAGGGTGAGCATCTTGGTCGTCGGCCCGACGGAGCCGGCGACGAAGCGCGGGCGCGAGGGCGTGGAGAAGTCGCGCGCGACGCCGACGGCGATCTCGGCGCCGCGGCGGGACAGCTCGTAGGCGCGGTCGGCGATCCCGAAGTCGGTCAGCACCATCGGCATCGAGCCGAAGCTGTTGGTCTCGACCACGTCGGCGCCCGCCTTGAGGTAGGCGGCGTGGATGCCGGCGATCACGTCGGGGCGCGTGACGTTGAGCAGCTCGACGCAGTTCTCCTTGCCCGCGTAGTCGTCGAGGCCGAGGTTGGCGGCGTGGATCATGGTGCCCATCGCGCCGTCGAAGACCACGACGCGCTCGGCCATCGCGCCGAGGACGGGGAAGCTGCGGATGCGCTCGGCGAGGTCGAAGCGCGGTCGGAGAGGGCGGGTGGAAGCTGGCTCGGTGGACATGGTCTCCGTCGGTGACTTCGGGTCGGCGGGTGTCATGGAGTGGTACGCGTCGCGGCCGGCGAGGTCAAGCGGCGAGCCGGCCGGCGGGCGGACGATGGAAGGGCGAGGGGACGGCGGCCGCCGCGGGACGCCCGTCGTCGGGGTGGAAAATCGATGCGCGTTCCACTAGAATGCCGCAACTTTCGCGGAGGCCGGGTCGTGGCCGAGAAGCTCGAGCAGAACCAGGAAAAGTACAACGCCGATGAGCGGCGGTGGCGTGACGTAGGGGCGGGGCTGAGCGTGCTCGACCTCCACGAGTCCAACGGGCGGCGCCTCCAGCTCGTGCGGCTCTCGCCGGGCGGGCGCATCCTCGCCCATCAGCATGCCGGGATGGAGGTGATGTACGTCATCCGCGGCTCGCTCGTGGTCGACGGCATCCGCATGCTCGCCGGCGACGTGCTGACCGCGCCGATGGGATCGATCCACCGCGAGTCGGTGAGCTTCGAAGGCTGCGAGCTGGTCCTCGAGTGCTCGCCCGACGACGAGCTCCTGCGCTCGTAGGTGCGCATCGTCGCCGACCGCAACATCCCATTCGTCCAGGAGGCATTCGGTCCGCTCGGTGAGGTGGTCACCGTGTCCGCGCCGGCGCTCGACGCCGCGGCGGTGCAGGACGCCGACCTCGTGCTGGTGCGCTCGACGGTGAAGGTGGACGCGGCGCTGCTCTCCGGGTCGCGCGCGCGCTTCGTCGCCACCGCCACCATCGGCACCGACCACCTCGACACCGCGTGGCTCGCCGAGCGCGGGATCGCGTGGGCCTCGGCGCCGGGCTCGAACGCCGACTCGGTGGCGCAGTGGTGGGCCGGCGCGCTGCTCACGCTCGCCGAGCGGCGGCGCACCGGACTGCGCGGCGCCACCATCGGCATCGTCGGCGTGGGCAACGTCGGCTCGCGAGTGGAGCGGCTGGCCGCGGCGTTCGGCTGCCGGGTGCTGCGCTGCGACCCGCCGCGCGCCCGCGCCGAGGGCGGCGACTTCGTGGCGCTCGACGACCTCCTGCCCGCCTGCGACGTGGTCACGCTCCACGTCCCGCTCGCTCGCGGCGGCAGCGATCCCACCTTCCGCCTCCTCGACGCGGCTCGCCTCGAACGCCTGCGCCCGAGCGCGACGCTGGTCAACTGCTCGCGCGGCGCCGTGCTGCACGAGGCGGCGGCGGTGAAGGCGCGCGCCGCCGGCCACCTGGGCGCGCTGCTCCTCGACGTGTTCGAGGGCGAGCCCGAGGTCGCGCCCGCGACGGTCGCCGCGTGCGACCTCGCCACGCCCCACATCGCCGGCCACTCGCTCGACGGCAAGGCGAACGGCACGCGGATGATCCACGAGGCCGCCTGCCGCTTCCTCGGCGTGGCGCCGAAGTGGTCGCCGCGCACCGCGCTCGGGCCGAAGCCGACCCGCTCGGTGGCGCTCGACACCCGCGGCCTCGACGACGAGACGGTGGCCCTCTCGGTGCTGCGGCGCTTCTACCGCGTCGAGGAGGACGACGCGGCGCTGCGCCGGATCGCCCGCCTCCCCGACGGAAAGCGCGGCAAGGCATTCGGCGAGTACCGGGCGAGCTACCCGCCGCGGCGGGAGCTGCACGGGCTGCGGGTCCAGATGGCGCCGGCGCGGCCCTTCGCCGGGGCGATGCTCGAGGCGCTCGGCGCGGTGATCGAGGATCGCGGGTAGAACCGGCGAAGCCGCGGGGCGGCGCCCTCCCCACTCGATTCGTTGGTGCTCAAACGATTTCGGCTTGACCTCGCCGAGCGGGTCATCGCAAGCTTCCGGCCCTTGCGACCGCTCGCCCAGCAGGCCTTGGTCATGGCGCTCCTCCTCGGGGGGGCCTCGCTCGCCTCGGCCGAGGAGGACGATCCGAAGGTGGCGCGTGAGGGGTGGCCGGGCGACGCGACGGACGACGAGCCCGAGGCGGACGATGCGCCGGCGGCCGACGAAGCGGCCGGCCCTGGGTTCCGGCTGCCCGACCTCTCGATCCTCACGGGCGAGCCGGTGCGTGGGATCGCCAGCTCGGGTTTCGGATGGCGCGACGATCCGATCCGCCACCGTCGGCGGTTCCACCGCGGCGGCGACTACCGGGCGGCGCGCGGCACGCCGGTCTACGCGGCGGCGGGCGGCGAGGTGGTCTTCAGCGGGCGCCGCGGCGGCTACGGGCGATCGATCGACATCCTCCACGGCGACGGCGTCCTCACCCGCTACGCCCACCTCTCGAAGCTGCTGGTGAAGCGCGGCGAGCGCGTCACGGTGGACCAGCGCATCGGCGACGTGGGCGCGACGGGCCGCGCCACCGGCGCCCACCTCCACTTCGAGGTGCGCATCGACGGGCGCGCCGTCGATCCGACGCTGGCGGTGCGCATCGGCCGCCTCCAGCGCACCGCGCCCGCCGACGTGGTGAACGCCGCCGCGGTCGACCTCGCGCCCGAGGCGCAGGAGCGCAGCGTGAGCACGCTCGACCCGCCGCGCCCGCACCACGCGAAGCGGCGCCGGCCGAACTCCTAGGCGGTGCTCTAGCGGTACGCGCCGCCGTCGGGCTCGACGAGCACCGCGGTGCCGTAGGCGAGCACCTCGGTGACGCCGCCCATGATCTCCGTGGCGTCGTAGCGCATGCCGATCACCCCGTTGGCGCCGCGCTGCGCCGCGTGCTCGAGCATCACCATGAACGCCTCCTGGCGCGCCTGCTCGCACAGGCGGGTGAAGATCGAGATGTTGCCGCCGAAGAGGATCTGGAAGCTGGCCCCGATGTTCCCGATCACCGAGCGGGAGCGCACCACGATGCCGCGCACCACGCCGAGGTTCTTCACGACGCGAAACCCGTCGAGCGTGAAGGCGGTCGTCACGTGGTCCGTGCGCACGCCCTCGATGGGCGCGACGTCGTAGGGCTGCTTCGGGGCGCGCACCAGCGCCTCTTCCTTGGGGTGATCGCTCATGGCCGCGACGCTATCACGGTCGCCGCGGTTGACGGTCCGACGAGGCGCCGCCATCCTGCTCGGCGTGTTCTTCGTCCTCTCGAAGACGATCGACTTCGCGCTCGCGCCGCTGAGCTGGGCGATCGCGCTGCTCCTTGCCGCGCTCCTGCTGCGCACGCGCCGGCCGCGCCTCGGCGTCGCCGCGATCGTCGGCGCGATCGCCGTGCTGGTCGTGCTCGGCAACGGCCGGGTATCGAACGCCCTCCAGCGCTCGCTCGAGGCGCCCGAGCCCCCCGTCGCGCACCCGGGCGATCACTGGGACGCGGTGATCGTCCTCTCCGGCATGGTCGACGAGGCCGTCGCCGCGGAGCGCGGCGAGGTCGCCTACAACGGCAGCGTCGATCGCATCATCGAGGCGAACCAACTCCTCCACGACGGGCGCGCGCGCTACGTGCTCCTCTCGGGAGGGAGCGGCCAGCTCCACGGCGACGGCGTCGAGGAGGCGCGGCTGCTCGCCCGCCAGCTCGAGGCGTGGGGCATCGACAAGGAGCGGATCGTCGTCGAGCCGCACAGCCGCAACACGCACGAGAACGCCGTCGAGTCGGCCGCGATCGTGCGCGAGCGTGGTTGGCGGCGCGTCGTCGTCGTGTCGAGCGCGATGCACATGCGGCGCGCGCTCGGCTGCTTCCGCAAGGCGGGCGTCCAGGCCGACGGCCTCGCCGTCGACTTCCGCGCGAGCCGCACCAGCCTCTGGCTGCCGGACGCGAACGACCTCGACAAGAGCGGCGCGGCGATCCGCGAGATGGTCGGGCGGCTGATCTACCGCCTCGTCGGCTACAGCGCGCCCTGATCACCCGATCAACGCCGCGACGCCCCGCAGGTCGGCGGTGAGCTGCTCGCGCGCCGCGTGGCGCGCCTCGTCGTCGGGAGCGCGCAGCACCGCCGAGGGGTGCACCGTCGCCATCACGTAGCGCGCGAGCGGCGACGGTACCAGCTGCCCGCGCCGGTGCGTCACCCGGAAGTCCGGCCCGAGGAGCGACTTCGCCGCGGTGGCGCCGAGGCACACGATCAACGGCGGGCGCACGAGCGCGATCTCGGCGTCGAGCCAGGGGCGGCAGGCGTCGATCTCGGCGCGGTTCGGCCGCTCGTGGATCCGCCGCTTGCCGCGCGGGATCCACTTGAAGTGCTTCACCGCGTTGGTGACGTAGATCTTCGCACGCTCGATCCCGGCGTCGGCGAGCACGCGATCGAGGAGCTTTCCGGCCGGCCCGATGAAGGGCCGCCCGCCGCGGTCCTCCTCGTCGCCCGGCTCCTCGCCGACGAAGATCGCCTTGGCGTGCTCGCTCCCCTCGCCGAACACGGTCTGCGTACCGCGCTTCCACAGCGGGCACGCGCGGCACCCGGCCGCGGCGACGCGCAGCGACGGCAGCGTCGGGTGCGGAGGCAGCAGCTCGGCGGCGGGAGGCCCGAGTTCGCCGTTCGGCATCGCGAAAGAGATCGGCACGACGAGCGTCCCGACAAGCGGCGCGGCGCACCCCGGCCGCATGGAAGGAAGGGCGAGTGGAAGCGGGGGCGGTGGGGATCGAAGGACTAGAAGCCTGTTTCCGCAAGGCGCCGTCGCGAGGCGTTCGAGGCGCCGCCCAGGCGAGGAGGTCGCGAGCACGGACGGGGCAGCGAGCGAAGCGAGCGGGGGACCCATCCGCGCGCAGCGACGACGAAGGACTACTTGCAGTAATCCAAGGAGGAGCGACGAAGCCTGGGCGAGCGCATCGGACGCCGCA
>JAJXSP010000279.1 GCA_021784515.1 Myxococcales bacterium
CGAGCCGGTGCCCGCCGAGCAGGCCTCGTTCATCGCCGCGTCCACCACCCGCCCGTCGGCCAGCCGGATGTACTTCGCGTCCTGGCCGCCGATCTCGAAGATCGTGTCGACGCGGACGTCCCAGTGCAGCGCGCCCTCGGCGTGCGCGGCGATCTCGTTGAGGACGAACACCGCGTCGCCGCCGTAGCAGCTCGAAAGGAGCGAGCCGGCGATCTCGCGCCCCGAGCCGGTCGCGCCGACGGCGACCACCGGGCAGCGGCCGGCCGGCCCGTCGACGAACTTCCGCATCAGCGACTGCGCGGCGCCGACCGGATCGCCGCTGGTGCGCATGTAGCCCTCCCACAGCGTGCGGCCGCTCGTGCGATCGAGCGCCACCGCCTTCGAGCCGGTCGAGCCGATGTCGAAGCCGAGCACGACGGGGACGGGGTCGATGTCGACCGGGAGCGGCGGCGCGGTCATGCGCGTCACGCGATCGAGCGACGCGGCGAGCGCGGGCACGCGATCGAGCTCCGTCGGGGCCGGCGGGCGCAGCAGCTCGTCGAGCGCCGGCACGCGGCCGAGCTGCGCCGAGGCGACCATCGCCGCGCCGAGCGCCTCGACGAAGAGCGCGTCGTCGCCGTCGGTGGCGAGCAGCTCCATCCCGTGCTTCGCCAGGAAGCGGGAAAAGTGCGCCCGCACGCGCCGCGAGCGGGACACGCCCCCGACGAGCGCCACCCGCGGCGGCGACAGCGCCGGCTTGAGCAGCACCTGCACGTTCTCGCACACGGCGTCGAACAGCCCGGCGAGGATGCGCGCGCGGCTCTCGCCCTTGTTGGCGAGGTGGGTCATGTCCGTCTTGAGGATCACCGGGCAGCGCCCCGAGAGCGGCGCCGGGTCGGCGACGTCGGCGCACAGCTCGCTCGCCTCGTCGATGCCGAGCTCGAAGCGCTCGGTGAGTTGGCGCAGGAAGTTGCCGGTGCCCTGCGAGCAGCGCGAGTTCTCGCGCAGGATCTCGACGCCGCCGTCGCGCAGCTCGAGCACCGAGAAGCCGTGGCTGCCGATGGAGACGATCGTCGCCGGCCCGTCGCCGCGGAGGAAGCGATGGCCCGCCGCCTGCGCCTGCTTGGTGGGAACGCGCGGCAGCTCCACTCCGCGGGCGAGGCGTCCGGTGACCGCGGCGCCGTCGACCGCGCCGGGCGCAAAGCCCCAGTCGCGCAGCAGCCCGAGCAGCGCCGGCCCGACCTCCTTGTGGTGCTCGACGAGCCCGCGGCGCGTCCAGCGCAGCGAGTCCCCGTCGCGCACCAGCTCCACCGCCTTGATCGTCTCCGCGCCGATGTCGAGGCCGATGCAGCGTTCCATGCCCGCTCCTCCAGTTGGAATGACGAGCCAGTCTATGGACTGAAAAACCGCCTGCCATGACACCGATCAAGGATTCCCCCTCCGGGCGGTGCGTCTTGATCGGACGCGGCGAACCGGGTACCGCTGGAATCCACGTCGATGAGCCGCCGGTCCGCCTCGGTCACCGCCCTCGCTGCCGCCGGCCTCGCGCTCGGTTGCGACGGGGCCGCGGGGCCGGGGCCGGGGGATGACCGCTGCGCGCTGGTGGCGTGGTATCGCCCGTCGGCGGCGGCCGCCGGCGGCGTGGCGCTCGACGAGGCGGCCCGCCCGGCGCTCGTCGGGAGCTGGGAAGGCTGGCAGCGCCCCGGGCGGCTCGATTGGGAGGCCGAGCCGGGCGGCGACTGGCTGCGGATCGCCCAGGCGCTGCCGCCGGGCGTGCACCAGTACGCGATCGCCGCGGGCGACGCGCTGCTGCTCGACGAGGGCAACGCGCGCACGTCGTTCCTCGCGGCGCCGGTCGGCGACGGCGGCGTCCCGTGGGGCACCGAGGTGTCGGAGATCGAGGTCCCGGACTGCGCGCGGACGGAGATCGCGTTCGCCTCCGTGAGCGCGTCGTCGGGGGCGCTCTCGGCGGAGGCGGTAGTGACGCCGGCGTCGCTCGATCCCGCGCGGCTCTTGGCCACGCTCCGTCGCGGCGCCGAGACCCTCGCCGCGCCGTCGGTGATCGCAGGCGCCACCGACGGGCAGGGACTCCACCTGGCGCTCGCCGCGTCGGGCCTCGCGCCCGGCAAGTACACCCTGACGCTCGCCCTCGCCGACGGCAGCGCCAGCGCCGGCGCGAGCGCCTTCGTCGAAGCCGAGCCCGCGCCGCGCCCGCTCGACGACGGCCTGCTCTATCAGATCGTGATCGATCGCTTCCGCGGCCCGGCCGGCGCTCTCGGTCCGCCGCCGACGCCGGGCGAGCGCGCGGGCGGCACCCTCGACGGCGTGCGGGCCGCGCTCGAGGCCGGCTACTTCCAGCGCCTCGGCGTGACCACGCTGTGGCTCTCGCCGCTGTACACCAACCCGAGCGGGAAGTTCGTCGGGCGCGACGGCCACCTCTACGAGGCCTATCACGGCTACTGGCCGTCGCAGCCGCGCGAGGTGGAGCCGCTCCTCGGTGGCGCCGCCGCGCTCGACGCCCTCGTCGCCGCTGCCCACGCGCGCGGCGTGCGCGTGATCGCCGACGCCGTGCCCAACCACACCCACGATTCGCACCCCTACTTCCAGCAGCACTCGCTCCGCGCCGCCTCCGTCGGGGGCGCGCCCGATCCGCGCCTCGTCGACTGGTACAACGACGGCCCCGGCGCGTGCGTCTGCGGCACCGACGGCTGCCCATGGGACGAGACGTGCTGGTTCGATCACTACCTGCCCGACGTGAACTGGCGCCAGCCCGACGCGCGCGCCGCCGGCGCCGCCGACCTCGCCTGGTGGCTCACCCGGTTCGATCTCGACGGGCTGCGCCTCGACGCGGTGCCGATGATGCCGCGCGCCGCCACCCGCGCGATCGATCGCGCCGCCCGCTCCACCGCGCTCCGCCAGGGCCTCGACGGCCTGCTCCTCGGCGAGATCTACACCGGCCCCGGCGACGGCGGGCGCGACGAGATCCGCGCCTACCTGTCGCCCTCCTTCGACGGCCTCGACAGCGCGTTCGACTTTCCGCTCCTGTGGGCGACGCGCGACGTGATCGCCCACGGCACGCGCAGCTTCGCCGATCTCGAGGAGGAGGTCGCCGCCTCGGAGCGCGCCTGGGCCGGCGCCGGGGTGACCATGGCGCACATCGTCGGCAACCACGACACGAACCGCTTCCTCTCCGAGGCGGCCGGCGACGGCGACGGCGATCCCTGGACCGCGCCGCCCCCGCAACCGCTCACCGACGAGCCCTATCGCCGCCTGCGGCTCGCCCTCGCCTTCACGCTCACGCTCCCCGGGCTTCCGGTGATCTACTACGGCGACGAGGCCGGCCTCGCCGGCGCGGGCGACCCCGACAGCCGCCGCGTGCTGCCCGACGTGCTCGCGCCGCTGCCGCCACGCCAGGCCGACGTGCTGGCCGAGGTGTCGCGGATCGGCCGCCTGCGCGCCTGCATGCCCGCGCTCCGTCGCGGCGCGCGCACCGTGCTGTTCGCCGACGGGGACCACGACGTGGCGCTGCGCTCGCTCGACGGGGCGGCGCCGGCGCTGGTGGTGCTCTCGCGCGATCGCGCGGCGGCGCAGCTCGCGATCGCCGGCGCCCCGGCCGGCCGCTACCGTGATGCACTCTCCACCGCCGTCCTCGTCGTCGCCCCCGACGGGAGCGCGACGATCGCCGCGCCGCCGCTCGCCACCTCGATCTACGTCCCCGACACCGACCCTTGCCTGAACGACAACCCGTGAAACACCCGGTCGCTCTCCTCGTCCTGGCCGCCGGCTGAAACAACGACAACGGAGGCGGGTATGGGTCTACGAAGTGGTGGACGGCAATGACACGGTCTACGTGGCGCTCAATCGCAGCGACGGAGCGCGCACCGTCGCCGCGCGGCCCAACGGACTGACGCTGAAGGACGCAGTGGTCGGCGGCATGGCGACCGGCCCCATGGTCACCATTCCGCCGCGCGCGGGCCCGGGTGCTGCCGGCGAATCGAGTCGCGCTCCGCGGAACGTGCGTTGCTTTCTTCGTCCATTGGAGGTGGTGGATGAGGGCGACCGATCTGCTCAAACGGCAGCACGACGAGGTGAAGGGAATCTTCGAGGCGCTGCGCGACGCCGAGGTCAACGAGCGTGCGGAGCTGCGGCAGCGCCTCGCCACCGCGCTGCGGGCGCACAACCAGATGGAGGAGGAGCTGCTGTACCCTCGCTTCGAGGAGAAGGAGGGCTTCGAGGAGCTGATCGCGAACGCCTGGGAGCAGCACGAGGAGGCGACCGCGGCGCTCGCCGAGCTGGAGCGCCTCGCCGTCGACGAGGCGGGATTCGATGACCAGCTCGGCCTGGTGCAGGACCTCGTGCTGGAGCACGTCGCCCTCGAGGAGAACGAGGTGATTCCACGAATCGAGCAGGTGTGGACCAACGACATGCTCGAGGAGCTGGGCGCCGACATGCGCGAGCGCTTCGACCAGCTGCTGGAGGCGGGCGGCGAGGAGGCGCGGGTCTGACGGGGTCCGCGCCTCACGCGGGTCCGGACGCGCGCCGCGGCCAAGAGGTATCAATCAATCTTGGACGCGAGGAGGGAGCAGGCCCGTAGGCCCTGTGACCGACGAGCATCGGCGCTCAGGACCGGCGGCCGCGCATGAGCAGCGCGGGCATTCCTTCGATCCGGCGCACCTCGCGCTCCGAGAGCGGCAGCGGCTCGAGGAGGGCGCGCGCGTCGTCGAGATCGATCGCCGGACCCGCGACGAGGCTACGATACATGAGCTGCGCGCCGAACCGCATCAGCGACGGGACGCGCCACCTCCGCACGAACGCGCGCACGTCCTCGTCGCGGCAGCCGCGGTCGGCCTCGATGACGGCGAGCGTGCCCCCCGGCCGCAGCACGCGCACGCACTCGGCGAGCCCGCGCGGCCGGTCGGGCCAGTGCTTGATCGAGCCGACGCTGACCACCATGTCGAAGCTGCCGTCGGAAAACGGCTGCTCGAGCGCCGAGCCCTCGACGAACGCGACCCGCTCGCCGAAGGGCCGCGCCCGCCGCCGCGCCCGCCGGATCTGATCGGGCGAGAGATCGAGCCCGGTGATCCGCGCATCGTCGCGCGCCGAGGCGATCGCGACGGCGAGGTGCCCGCCGCCACACCCCACGTCGAGCAGGCGCCCGGAAGGCGGCAGCTCGGCGACGAGCCGCGCGCGCAGCGAGGCGCCGAGCGTGGCGACGGCGGGGGCGATCAGGGCGTCGTAGGCGAAGGACTCGAGGGCAGTGTAGGGCGCGGTGACGTTCACCATGGCCATGGCCGATTCCTCCCGGCGCGAGCCTACCACCGCAGATCGTTTGCGCGCGCCGTGGTGCAGGCCGAGAGCGCGCTGTTCTTCCACGACAGCGAGGCGATGCAGCGGAAGCAGTTCGCCGAGGTCGCGGGGTCGCTCGGCCTCGCGGGCGGCGACGGCGTGGCGCGCAACAGCACCGTCGAGCTGGTCGACGACAAGGGCCGTATCGTGCAATCGGTGCAGAGCACCGAGCAGGGCAATTACCGGTTCAAGAACGTCTCGGCGGGCAACTACCACGTTCGCGCAAAGAAGGCGGGCTGGGCGTCGCAGGAGGCGGAGGTGCGGGCGGCCCCGTCGGCGGCGCCGGCGAAGGCCGACCTCGCGTTCCATTGATGCCCCGATCGATCCCCCGCCCCCCGGGCGTTCGTCGCCCCGTCCCTGCGGTACCATCCTCGGCCATGCGCACTGCGAGTCCCCTGCTGCTGGTCGCGGCCCTCGCCGCGGGTTGCACTCAAGACGCCGCCGACGCCGCCGACCTCTCGCCCGGCGACGATCTGCGCCCCGTCGCCGTCGGTGACGCGGCCTCACCCGTCGACGCCGCCGCGCCCGACCTCGCCGTCGCCGACGACGCCGGCGCCGACCTCGCCACGCCCGTCGACGCCTCCCCCGATCTCGCGGCGGGCGACGACGCGAGCTGCCCGTCGGCGCCGGTGTTCAACTTCACCTGCGACCCGAACGATCCCGCCACCTGCCCGAAGGGCCTCTGCATCGCCAATCAGTGCATCGGGGCGCAGCTCGACCAGCACCAGTTCGACGGCTGCGGCGACGGTGTCTGCGGCGCCTGCGAGACCGCGAAGAGCTGCCCCGCCGACTGCGCACCGCCGCCGGTCTTCTCCGGCAAGAAGGTCTATGACGATCCCAACACGATCACCGTATGGCTGCACGGGTTCACCAACCACACCGCTTCCGATCTCCAGAAAACCGTTTATGGCGCGCTGAAGGGCTGCGGGGACGTGGGCGACGCTGTCACCACCTTCAAGGTGGGCGTCCCCTGCGGCGCCGATCCGAAGTACGACACCGCGCCGAACCAGGTGGTCGCCGTCGAGTATTACGGCGCGATCGCCCCCGCGTGGATGACGCCGCAGGACGTAAAGGAGGTGGAGCAATATCCTTATCTCGGCGGCCCCACCGGCCTTCAGCGCTATGGCCTCATCGTCGCGAAGTTCATCAAATGGCGCATGGCGCACACCGGCGCCACGCACGTCAACCTCGCCTGCCACTCGATGGGCTGCCTGCTCGCGCGCTACGTCATCGAGAACGACATCGAGCAGCTCGCGTCAAAGAACATGATCGTGCGCTGGTCGACCTCGGCGGGCGTCGTCGCCGGCGCGCAGCTCGCGCAGCTGTACAACAACCCGGCGATCCAGATGGCGGCCGACCAGATCGGCCTCGCCGTCGACGACTTCGCGCTCATGAACCCGCCCTACGTGCAGACCTACGCGGCCTCCTGGGACCACAAGCTGTGGGAGGGCAACAATCCTTTGCTGGGGGGAATCCTCATCCACCATGGCGGCGCCACGAATCCGGCCATCGCCCAGGCGCTCAACATTCAATTGCTCAACCTGAACAATCCTCGGCAGTACCCCAATGACGGAATCATGTTCACCCTCGACGAGATGTTCGCCTCGCAGAGCGCCGCCGGCTCGGTGCACACGCCGGGCGGCGCCGTCGTCGCGGCCACCCACAGCTTCGATTACATCGGCCATCAGGAGGCGACGTCGAGCCTGGGGTACCGGGCGCTTTTGGTGGCGGGCCTGTATCACCGTCGCAAGGTCTTCGTCACGATCGACTCGATCACATTGAAGAAAGACCACGAGTTCACGCTCGCGACGCCGCTCGAGCTGGGGACGCCGCCCGGCGAGGTGGTGGCCGAGACCGAGGTGCGCTACGACCCGTACACGATGCCGAAATACGGGGTGGCTGCGCTGGTCGACAATGACAAGATGGCCTATTGGTCGGCGCCGGAGTGGTCGCAGACGCAGGGCAGCACGCTCATGCCCGGCCAGGTGATCTTCGCGGGGCCGGTGTTCGACGACCAGACCGAGATTGCCCTCAATCTGGTGCTCACCGAGTCGGACTGGTACGTGCGTTACGGAGTCCAGGAATCGGGCCCCGCGCTCACCGACAGGGAGCTGCTGAACTACAACGCCAACGTCCAGCTCATGGACCAGTCGATCAGCGTCACGGGCGACGGCGCGGACATCAAATTGGGCGTGAAGGTCATCCCGATGTACTGAATCAACGGTGGGCCGTCGCCTGCACGGCCATGCGCCCGAGGGAGAAGGCGCGCACGTTCGCTTCGCGCGTCGCATCGCCGCCGAGGCGACGGATCGCCGCCAGGACGTCGTCCGCGTCCACCGGCAATTCGCCGAGAGCGGACAGCGCCCCGAGAGCGACGATGTTGCCCGGGAGGCAGGCGTCCCCGCCGATGACGTGCACCCGGGCGCGCGCGCGCAGGGCGGCCAGCACCTCCTCCTCGGTCGGGATCGGCGCGCGCGATCGCGCCGCGCCCGGCGGCGGCTGGAGCCGTCGCTGGACGACGGCGATGGCCCCCGGGGCGAGACGATCGGCGAGGCGCAGCGCCTCCAGCAGCTCGAGGCCGATCAGCGCGTCCACCGGGCGCCCGCCCGTCGAGAGCAGCTCCTCGCCGAGGCAGACGGTCGCCTCGACGGCGCCGCCCCGCTGCGACATGCCGTGCAGCTGCGACACGGCGACGGGGAGCCCCCGCCGGAAGGCTGCCTCGCCGAGCAGGCGCGCGGCGACGAGCACGCCCTGGCCGCCGACGCCGGCGATCGCGACGAGGAGCGGGGTCACGGGCGCACCCCGATCGCGGCGTTCGGGCAGGCCGCCACGCAGGCGCCGCAGCCGTTGCACGCCTCTGCGACGATCGTCGGTGGGGCGGCCGGATCGAGCCGCAGGATCGCCGGGCAGCCGAGCAGGTCGGTGCAGGTGGTGCAGTTGCGGCACATCCCGCAGAGCAGGCACTCGCGCGCGGCGGCGGCGGCCCCGGCCTCGTCGAACAGGCGGTCGTCCGGCTCGGCGGCGGCGCGCGGGTGATGCGCAGCG
>JAJXSP010000280.1 GCA_021784515.1 Myxococcales bacterium
AGACCACCTGCGGCACGCCCTGCCAGATGTCCCTCATGCCGGGGACGCACAAGGTGAAGGTCTCGGGCGCCGCGGCCTACTCGGGGACGGTGCGCCTCCTCGCCTCCGCGGCGACCGTCGTGGTGAAGCACCGCCGCCCCGGCTACCTCATCACCGGCGCGATCTTGACCGGCATCGGCACCGTCGCCGCAATCGCCGGCGCCGCGCTCGCGGCCGGTGCGCCGAGCGTCAACGACTCGCAGGCCGGCTGGGCGGCGCTCGCATTCCTGACGACGGCGATCTTCTGGCCGATCGGCATCCCGCTCATGGTGAAGACCGACAGCGACAAGCTGGTGCTGAGCCCGAGCGGCTACGGCATCTCCGGTCTCGGCGTCGCGCCCACTCCCGGCGGCGCGGTGGCCGGGCTCTCGCTGCATTTCTAGCGGTCGCGCCATGACCGCCGCGCCGCTCTACTTCGCGTTTCTCGACGGCAGCCTCGGCTACGATTGCGCCGCGTGCGGCGGACACTGCTGCCACGGGCTCGGCTTCGGCCTCGGGCGCGGGGCGCTCGTGCCGCTGCTCGCGCGGCACCCCCAGGCGGCTCCGTTCGCGCAGGCGGCGGGCGGGATGGCCACCATCCTCACCCTCGCCGACGAGGGGTGCTGGTACCTCCGCGGCGACGGACGGTGCGTCGTCGAGGCCGAGGACGGGCGCGCCGCGAAGCCGTCGGTGTGCCGGCTGTTCCCCTTCAACCGCCTGCATGCGGTGGGCGGCGTCACCGTCGTCGAGCCGCAGCTCCTCAACTGCCCGCTCGAGGATCGCCTCGGACGCGGCGGCGTCACCTTCGCCGAGCTGCGCGCGGAGCTGGGCGCGTGCGGCGACCTCCCCGTCGTGCCCGCGAACGGGCCGGCCGGGCTCCCCGACGACTGGCTCGATCGCGAGCGCGCCGTGGTCGAGCTTTCGGGAGCGCACCTCGACGAGCCCGATCCGATCGTGCTGTGCGCGGCGCAGGTGCCGTCCGAGGCCGACCGCCTGGTGCGGCTCCGCGCGTGGTGGCGCCGCTCGCTCGGGCTCGACGCCGAGGCGATCGAGTCCGAGGAGCGCCTCGGCCGCCCCCTCGCGCTGCTCGCGCCGGCGTTGCGCTTCTCGACGCTGTTCCACGCCGCGCAGGGGCCCTACCCCAAGGTCGCGGCGCGGCTGCCGTCGCTGCTGCTCGGGTTCGCGCTCTACTCCGGGCTCGCCGCGCGGGCGCTCGGTCACGGCCGACCTCCGGGGCTGCGCGCCCTCGCCGAGCTGTTTCGCGGCACCGTGTTCCAGCGCGAGCTGCTGGCGCGCTGGGATCGCCCGGCGTGGCTCGACGCGACGCCGATGGCGAGCGACCTGCCGCCACCCGTCGGTGCCGCGCACGAGGCGCTGCAGAGGCTGCTCGCCGACGGACCGCGCCCGCTGGGAGAGGCCTTCGACGCCGCGGCCGAGCCGCTCGTGCCCTGGGAGCGCCACCTCCTGCTGCGCGCGCTCGCCGATCGCCTCGGCTCGCTGCGCATCGGGTGACGGCTCTCGCTAGGGCATTCCCGGCAGCGCGGGCTTGCGGACCTTCACTTCACCCGAGCCGTTAATCGTGATCGCTTCGCCGCCCAGGCCGTCGACGATCCGCACCTCGTGGATGCCCTTCGTCCTGCTGACGGCGGACCAGATCTGCTTGCCCACGTCGGTGCGATCGCCCACCGTCATGTCGCGCCACCGCGCGTCGGCGATTCGCGCCGTGAGCACCGGCCCCTCGCGCCTCATCTCGGTGAGCCTCACCCCGACGTCGCCCAGCACCGGCAGCTGGCCGGTGCTCGACGAACCCGAGCGCATCAGGAACACCAGGCAGGCAACGAAGACCACGGCCGCGGGGATGGCCAGCTTCAGCAGCGGGGAGCTTGGCTTCTCCGCCCGCCGCTTGAAGTCGAACTCCGGCGTCTTCGACCGCTTCGACTCGTTCCCTTTGAGCTTCTCCTTCTCGCGCTCCCGCTCGCGTTCGCGACGGAGGCGCTCCTTTTCCTTCTCGCGCTCCCGCTCGCGCTCGAGCTCGGCCATCACCGCGGCCTTCGGCGAGGGGAGCGGCTCGAGCTGCGGCGGCTCGGTGCGGCGCTTCTCGACGGCGAGGATGAAGCGGGGCACCGCCTCCTCGTCCTCGTCGAGCTTCCGGATCGCCTGCTCGGTCGCCGGGCCGAGCGTGTCGGGCAGGATCGCCTGCGCCTTCCACACCTCGTTCACGTAGCGCACGAGCAGCCCGAGCGCGTGACCCGCCTGCGCCTGGGTGCCGGACTCGACCGCGCGCGCCAGGTAGGAGAGGTCGATGGCGTTGCGCGCGCCGCGCCACTGCGCCGTCTTCATCAGCACCTCCAGCAGGCCGCGCTGCGAGCCGAGGCCGACCTGGTGGAGCGCCTCCATGCAGGCCGCCTCCATCTTCACCTTGAAGAGGGGATCCTGCGCCGTCGCCGGTTTCGTCGGTTGTGGCATTGTTCGCGCTGCCCCGGACGGCAGTAACCACTAGATGGCACGCACGCGGAGGGCCGTCAACCCGACGCCGTCTCGACAGGAGTCGCCGGCGCCGCTACCATCCGCCCTCGATGGGCCTCTTCACCTCCACCGAAGAAACCGCGCTCGCCGAGGCGCGCAAGCTCGTCGAGTCGGGCAACGTGATCTGCCCCGCGTGCAAGCAGCCCTTCGTGAAGTCGGGCGCGACGCTCTCGGCGTGGAACGCGGCGATCGGTCTCGAGGGCCACGCCTGCCCGGCCTGCGGTCACGTGGTGACGCTGCGGCGCCCCTCGCCCGACGGGCTGTAGTACAATTCCTCCGGCATGAAGATCCTCGGCCAGGGACTGACCCGTCGCGGGCTGCTCAAGCGCCTCGCGATCGCCGTCTCGGTCGGGCCGGTGGTCAAGCTGACCGCGAGCGTGGCGAAGGCCGAGCAGCGACGGCGCCACCATCGGGGAGCGGCCGCCGGGGAGATCTGGATCGGCCACTGCTGAGCCGAACGCCTGCACACAAGCGATAACGAGAGGTTGCACGCCGGGCGTTCGCCTCGGTATCCCCTGCGTATCCAGTTCCCGCACGGCGGCCGTCCGCCGGCAGCGTCAGCCCTGCGGCGCCTTCCTCGTGCGCCGGCGCCGCTCGGCGCCGAGGTCGGCCACCTTGCTCTTCGAGGGAGCGGGGTACTCGAGCCGCGCCACCTCCTGCGCCATGAAGTCGGGAGCGAGGTGGGCGTACACCATCGTCATGTTGATGTCGGCGTGTCCGAGGAGCTTCTGCAGCGTGAGGATGTTCCCCCCGCGCATCATGAAGTGCGACGCGAAGGTGTGCCGCAGCGCGTGCCACGGCTTCACCGGGACATGGCACTCGGCGGCCTTGAGGAGCGCGCCGAGGTCCAGGCTGTCCTCGCGGCGTCCCATCCTCCAGGAGCCTCCCGCGGCGACGGGGAACACGAGCCCCTCGGGCGTGGCCGGGCAGCGCTCTTTCCACTGGCGGAGGATCCGCACCAGCTCGGGGTGGGCCGGGAGGTGCCGTGCCTTCCCCGACTTCGGCGCGAGCTTGTAGGAGCGCATCACGTCGAGGCGCGCGGCGTCGAGGTGGACGTCGGGCCAGCGCAGCCCGAACAGCTCGCCCTTGCGCATCCCCGAGTAGACGGCGGCGGCGATGAGCGGGTGGAGATGGACCGCGTGCTCCTCGGCGTGAGCGAGGAGCACGCCGACCTCGCGCCCGTCGAGGTAGTCGAGCGAGCGCACGCGCCGCGGGTGGTCGATGCCGCGCGCCGGGTTGCCGCACGCGACGAGCCCCATCTTGTTTCCCCACCCGAACACCTTGGAGAGCATCCCGAGGTAGTTGATCACCGTGTTCGCGGCGCAGCCGTCCGCCAGCAGCTCGTCGCGCCAGCGCTCGACGTCGAGCGACGTGACCGCGGCCGCGGGGTGGTGGCCGAGCGTCGGGTTGATGCGTGCGTTCAGCGCCGCGCGCACCTGGTTCATGTAGGCGTGCCGGTCCTTGATCTTGGGGGAGGCGTAGCGCTCCACGAACGCATCCCCGATCTCCTTCACCGTGATCGACTGCCGCGCCAACTCCTCGGGCGTCGGTTCCGGGATGCCGATCTTGCCGCGGGCGATCCGCGCCTCGACTTCGCCGAGGTAGCGCTTGGCGTCGCGCTCGCTCGTCTGATTGGTGGCACGCATCTTCCGCTTGCCGTCGGTGTCGAGGTAGCGCGCGTAGTACCGCGTCCGCCCGTCCTTCCCCTTGCGCTTGATGATGTCGCCCATGGCTACGCGTCTCCCCGCGACCGGCCACCAAGGTGGTCGGCAACCGCCTTCAGCGTCTCAACGCGGTCGGCCATCTCCCTCGTGTCGGAGCCGATGCGCTCGAATCCCTGCTTGATGATGACCTCGACCTCGTTGAGGTCAGCCAGGCTGGCGTCATCGGCCGCGCGCGAGGCGTAGGTGTCGAGCGTCGCAGCCGTTGCCGTCAGGCTGCCGGCGGCGTCGCGCATGGACTCAGCGGCTGCCCGGATGGCGGCGAGGAACGTGTCGAGAGGATCGCCGGTGGTCGCCATCGCGCCAGCCTATCACTCTGCCGTCCTGTCGCCGCCCTGCGGTCGCCCGGGTCGCGGCCGCAACGTCTGCCGCTCCGTCGTGGCCTCGGACCTCCGCGCCTGCGCCGCGGGATCATCCGTCGGTGTCGCGATCCATTGCCCGCCACGTCGCCGCGGGCGCTTCCTGCCACGTCTCGACGAGGCGGAGCACGTCGGCGCCGATCTCTCTCATGCGGGCCGGGAAGCCCTCATCCATGCCCGCGACCACGAAAAATCGCCCCTCCTCGATTGCGATGCACCCTGCTGCGACGAGGGGCGCGAGTCGATCACGCGCCCACTCCGCGCGGCGGCCGTGCGCGTGAAACTTGCCGGTCGCTGCGATGCCGCGGAGGATCAGCACGTCGCTCGGCTCGAGCAGCGCCAGTGCGCGCGTCGCGCGCGATTTCATCTCAAGGTCTACCTCTGGCGTGAACACGCCGGCGATCGCCGCCGCCATGAGGCGCAGCCGCTCGCGCATCGCGCTCTTCATCGCCTGCTCGTGCAGCTGCACGCAGAGCACCGTCACCGCCCGTTCGTCGAGCTTGCGCGCCACCTCCCCGACGAGCGCGCCATGCTTCGCGACCAGGCGATCGAGTGCGGCTGCGGTCTCGACGAGGATCTCCTCCTTCATCGCCTCCCAGGTCGCCCGCACCCGATCGGCATCGGTCGGGAGCCGGGAGAGCAGCGCCTTGACGGTCGCCTTCGCGACCAGCCCTGCACCCTTCACCGCGATCGGGTCCATGTGCTCAACGTCGCCCGCCGGGCCGCGACCGGTCAAGCGGGCGTGATCGAGCAGCGCGCGGGCCTCCCGGTGGCGTCGGCAGCTGGTCACCGAAGAGCAGGTGCCGGATGACGGCAACGCACCTCGCCTGGAACTCCTCGTAGCCTGGGTCTCCTTCGGCGGGCGCGGTGACGATGACCTTGATCGGCCCTCGCCGGCCGAACCGACGATTGCAGCCTGGACACACAGCGGCGTCCTCGGGGAAATCGCGGGCGCCACACGAGCAACTGACCGTCGTCGTCGGCATGTGCTCCTCGCGCGTTATCCCTTCGAGCGGCCTGCGGGTGGACGGGGGCCGCTCTTCCGCTTCGGCACCTGCGGCTTGCGGGCCGGCTTGTTGGTGGACGACGCCTTGCGCTTGACCTGCGCCGCCCGCTCCTGGCCCGGCGGCGAAGGAGCTTCCTCCTCCTCGGTGCCGAGCACTTCGGCGCGCTTGCTGCGATGCACCCGCACGAGTCGCGGGTCCATGTCGAGGTCAACCGCCAAGCGCGACTCGAAGTCGGCGCGCTTGCGGAGCGCCGCGTGCTTCCAGTGCGCCTCGAACAAGGGATCGAGGTCCGCCATCAGCGCCTTCCGCAGTTCCTTCGTGGGGAGGGCGCCGTCGGTTTCCTTCGCGTCGCAGAGCGCGTAGAGGTTGGGGAAGCAGAACTCCGCCATTGCGGAGAGCATCTCGGCCGAGGCATCGGTGTTCGGGATCCTTACCTTCATGTCGCAGTAGGAGAGCGCCTCGGGATCGTCGATCTCGAGCTTCACCTCCTCGGTGGCGAGCGGGCGCTGCCAGTCCTCGGGCTTCCGGTTGGTGACGATCCGCACGGGCAGCTCGAAGTCGAGGAACAGCGGTCCGCGGTAGACCTGGATCTTGACGCCCTCGGTGTTGGACAGTTGGTCGAGCGTGTCGAGCAGCTCGGTCTTGTTGCTCGCCTGCACGAGAGCCGCTGAGAGGTTGGGCCAGCGGACGAGGTAGAGAGGCATGGCGAGAGAGCGTGACCGGTGACGCTGGTTTGTCAAGCGTTATCAGGCACTTGGAGACAACGCGATATCCCTGCTATCAACCGAATATCGGGCGCCCGCCGGGTTGTCAGCCAGCCCGATCCAGCGGAGGATTGGCCGCCATGAGCACCAAGAAGAACGCGCCGGCGCGACGTCCAGCGCGCGGCAAGAAGGCGACGAAGCGGGCGAACGCCAGAGCGCACGACGACGCGCAGTTGGAGGAGTTCGAGACGCGCGACCTGGGCGATGACTTCCGGGCCGCCGGCACCGCCATCGCGATCCGTCCGGGCAAGGGTGTCGTGCCCCGCTCGCTGCCTCACGGCGCAGCCCCTGCGACCAAGGGCAAGCCCACGAAGCGCCGCCGGCCGAGCGGACCACCGCAGTTCCTCTACACCTGCACGGCGCAGTGGACGGCCGACCGCGACCGCAGCAACGCAGGCTCGCTCCGGTTCTACACCAGCATCGCGGCGCTCAAGGCAGGGGAGAAGTGCTGGCGCGAGTGCGGCATTGTCAGGATCAGGGCCGAACCGCACAGCGTCGCCGTGCGCGGCTCCGACCCGCACATGGCGGCGATCGACATCCCTCCCCGAGCGGCCGCAGCGAAGCCCGCGAAGGCGAGAGCCAAGAAGGGCACGCCGCCGCGGTGAAGCTGGGGCGGGCAGCGTGAAGGTGCGGGGATGATCCCCGCACCTCGGAGCGCCGGGCAACCGCAACGATCGTCGTTGTGGTTGAGCAACCGGGATCAAGTTGACCCTGGTTGCACCGACGGCGAGAGCGCCAACCACCGTCAATTTGACGCTGGTTGCCCGCTAGCGGGAGTTGCCGCCGTCGACGTAGCCAGCGGGCACGTGTCGATCCCGGCCTCGCGGCAGGTTGGGACCGGGGCGAGCAAATGCGACACAGGCGCCGGTGTGTCGTTTTTGGCGACGTACCCGATCGAGCGCGCGGCGCGGGCCTGCACAACCGCGAAGGTTGCGGAGCGCGCCGGGTGAGCGCGACGAGGAGCTGAACAGATCTCTGCGCAGGAGCGCCGAGGGGTGATCGGCAGCGCGCCCGATTTCGGCCCCTTCGCCGCGCCAGCCGCGGGCTTGAGGTGGTCGGGGGCGTGGTGCCGCCGGTGCTCGACGGCGACGAGCCCGCCGGTGCGGCAGCGACGAGACGCGCGGTGATCGACGGCGCGGCCTCGTGACAGCGCCCGAGCGCGAGGCGGATTCCCCGCGGAATCGAACCCGGCGGCGGGACGTGCACAGCGTCGGGCGCGCGGTGGGTGGGTTCGATTCCCGTTGGAATCGAACCCAGCGAGCCAGTGGCCCACGCCTTGCTCACGCGCGGAGCCGTGACTACGAGGAAGCCCATGGCGAAGCCCGACCCGACGAAGCCCGACCCCGCTCTCCTCGAGCTGGCGGAGCGCGACCCGCGAGCGGCCTACCAAGCTGCGCACGCCATCTCGCACGCCGTCGAGGCTGCCGCCATCCGTGCCGCGCTCCGTCAGTGCAATGGCCTGGTTCGGCAGGCGGCGGCGCTGCTGGACATACCGCGATCGACGCTCAACAACCTGCTGCTTCGTACCCACACCGACATCGCGCGCGAGGCCAAGAAGATGCGGCCCAAGGGATACCGCACGGGTCGTCCGCCGGTGGCAGATAACGACCCCAAGTGAGTCACTTTGCCCCGTCCCGTCGGGGGCATTTCGCCACGGTTGCTTAACGGTCCGATTTTAGTCACTTTCCGCACTCCTCGCCCCGCTTCTGAACGGACCACGTTGGGGCACTTTGCCACGGCCCGCAACGGTCGATCCCTCGGAAGTCCGTCAATGGTCCCAAGGTGGACACTTGGCGCGCCGTTCGCACTCTCCCCGGTCGAACGTTTGACGGAGGATCGGGAATGGACGCGCACAAGGGACACCGCACGAACCAATCGGCTCTCGTCGCCGCCCTCATGGGCGCACTGCTCGGCGCCTCGGCTCCCGCGCGCCCGGTGGGCCGGCTCGTGACGCGGGGCGGGCGGACG
>JAJXSP010000281.1 GCA_021784515.1 Myxococcales bacterium
CGCCGCCGCGCCGAGGTGGGGCGGCCGCCTCCACGGCGCCGCGCGGGCCGGCACGACCGCGGCCGCGACGCGCTCTCCGTCGAGGATCGCCGCCTCCATGAACGGCGTGCGCTCGGCCGCGGCGGTGAACTCGAGCGCCGTGCCGATCCGGTCGGCCAGATCGTGCGTGACGTCGATCCGCTTGGCGACCCGCGCCGGCGCGAGCCTTCGCAGCGCCGCGACGAGCGCGCCGACGAAGACGATCGCCGCCGCGAGCGCGGCCGTCACCATCGCTCCCCGATGGTGCAGCAGGCTCAGCTTGCCGAGCGCGACGCCGCCGACCGCCACCGCCGCCGCCAGCACCGCCGCCCGTGCCGCCCCGTCCGCCGCCGCCTGCACGCGCAGCCGCCGGCGCAGCGCGCGCACCGGCGCCAGCAGGAGGGAGGGCCGCTCGGGAGGCATGGGTTCCTTATTGGTACGCGACGCGGCGAGGGAAGTTCTCTCGACGGTGGCGCGGCCCGCAAGCATAGCCGCCGGCCGACAGGCGCGCCAGACGAGGGCCGTGGCCATCGCCGCCGTTGGGCACTATGCTCGCCGCGCCATGGGCCTGACGAGAAGACGCCTCCTCCTCCTCGGCGGCGCGTCGCTGCTCGGGAGCTGCATCGCGCCCGGCTCCGGCTTCGATGGCGCGGTGCCCGACGCCGGCGAGTTGGTGCTGCCGTTCGCGCAGTACCCGGCGCTCGCGCAACCCGGCGGCGGCGTGGTCCTGCCCGGCGAGCAGCTCGTGGTGATCCGCACCTCCGCGACGACGGCGGTGGCGCTCTCGTCGATCTGCACGCGCGACCATTGCCAGCTCTCCTACCCACAGGGCTCCTTCCTCCTCGAGTGCCCGTGCGACGGCTCGAAGTTCGACTCGCAGGGCGGAGTCGTGAAGGGCCCCGCCACGAAGCCGCTCGCGCAGCGCCCCGCCACCGTCGGGGCGGACGAGATCACGGTCCGCCTTTGACTTGCGTTTCTAGAACGCGTTCTATTTCCCGTCGAGCAGCGAGCGCGCGCGCCGCACCAGCGCCAGCGCCTCGGCGGGGGTGGCGGCGCCGGCGAGCAGGTGGCCGACCTTCCGCCCCGGGCGCGGCGCCTTGCCGTAGAGCGCGAGCCGCACGCCGGGGAGCGCGAGCGGGCGCTCCAGCGGCGGCGTGCCGTGCGACCAGAGATCGCCGAGCAGGTTCGCCAGCGCCGAGGGGCGCACCACGTCGACGGCGCCGAGCGGCAGGTCGCACACCGCGCGCACGAGCTGCTCGAACTGGCTCGTCGCGCACGCCATCTCCGTCGTATGGAAGGTGTTGTGCGGGCGCGGCGACAGCTCGTTCACCAGCAGCGCGCCGTCGGTGGTGAGGAACATCTCCACGGCGAGCAGCCCCTCGACGCGCAGCGCGCGCGCGATCCGTTCGGCGAGATCGACGGCGGCGCTCGCGAGGTCGCCGGGCAGGTCTCCGGGGAGCTGCGAGAAGGTGAGGATCCCTTCGTTGTGCCAGTTGCGCGCCGGCGGGAAGACCACGTCGTCGCCGGAGGGTCGCCGCGCCACCAGCACCGACAGCTCGGCGGCGAGCGACAGCTCGCGCTCCACCACCGCGGGCGCCCCGCCGAGCGTGGTGTGCGCCTCCGCCGCTCCGTCGGGCGAGAGGACGCGCGCCTGGGCGCGGCCGTCGTAGCCGCCGCGCACCGCCTTGGCGCGGCAGGGCCCGCCGAGCGACGACAGCGCGTGCGCGATCGCGGTCGCACCGTCGGCGGCGCGCCATGGCCCGACGGGGAAGCCGTTCGCCTCGAGCCAGGCCTTCTGGCGCTCGCGATCCTGCACCAGCGTCAGGCACTCGACGCCCGGGCGCAGCGGGGCGACGGCGGCCACGGCGGCGGCCGCGGCGGCGCCCACGCGCTCGATCTCCCACGTCACCACCGACGAGGCGCGGGCCAGCTCGGCGGCCGCGGCGGCGTCGTCGAAGGCGGCGGTGATCACGCGGTCGGCGACGGCGCCGGCGGCGCAGGCCGGATCGGGATCGAGCACCGCCACGCCGTAGCCCATGCCGCGCGCCGCGAGCGCGGCCATGCGGCCGAGCTGGCCACCGCCGAGGATCCCGATCGTCGCGCCCGGGAGGATCGCCGCCATCACAGCTCCCGGTCGGCCAGCACCTGGTCGCGTCGCTCGGCGCGCCACGCGCGGAGCCGCTCGCGGATCTCCGGATGCCGCGCGCCGAGGATCTCCGCCGCGAGGATGGCGGCGTTGATCGCGCCCGGCTTGCCGACGGCGAGCGTGCCGACGGGGACGCCGGCCGGCATCTGGACGATCGAGAGCAGCGCGTCCACGCCGGCGAGCAGCGTGGCGGGGATCGGGACGCCGAGCACCGGCAGCAGCGTCGAGGCGGCGACCATCCCGGGCAGGTGCGCGGCACCCCCGGCGGCGGCGATGATCACCTCGAGGCCGCGCGCCTCGGCGGTGGATGCGTACTCCATCATCCACTCCGGCGTGCGGTGCGCCGAGACGATGCGGGCCTCGTGGGACACACCGAGGGTGTCCAGCATCCCGCGCGCCTCGCTCATCACCGCGAGGTCGCTGCGGCTGCCCATGATCACCCCGACGAGCGGGCGCGGCTCCTCGTCTCCCGTGCGGGCGGTGGGCGGTCGAGGATGAGGCTTCGTCATGCCGCGCTCCGCGCGGGGGCGGGGCGGCATCGAATGCGATGGAGGGGTCGCGCGCGCATGGACGTGCAGCCTAGCAAACCTGGCGGCGTGTTCGGACGCGGCGAACCGGAGCGCCCGATCGTGCCCGGCTCCCGCCTGCGATCACGCTCGGAAAACGCCCGGTTCCCCGGCCAGCCGGCGGGGGCCCGCACCGTCGGAAAATCGTTGCGCGCGCGGGGTCCGTCGCAAAGCCTTCGCGGCATGTCGAAAGCTCTCTCCGTCGGAGTGTTCGGGCTGCTCGTCTCCCTTTGTGCAACGGCGCGCGCCCAGCCGGATCCCTCGGGGCCGGCCGGCGCGGAGGGGGCCGTCCGCCGCTACTTCGATGCGCTGCGCCGGATGGACGATCGCGCGGTCAGCGCGGTGACCGAGGGCCGCGCCACCGTCGACACGCGCGGGGTGATCGCCCAGATCCGCGACGAGGCGCGCCGGAACAGCGTCGGCGTGGAGCTGAAGCTCGCCGAGCTGCACGTGGTGCCGATCGTCGACGACACCGCCGCCCACGCGGTGGCGCTGTTCGACCTCCGGGTCATCGCGCGGAAGTGGTTCTTCTCGAAGGTGGCGCGCGAGCTGCGCGGCCGCGCCACCTTCACCTTCGCGTCGAGCGTCGACGATAGCCCGCCGAAGATCACCGACATCAAGCTCGATCTGTTCGGATAGCGATTTCGGAATCGGGGGTGATTCACCGCGCCGAGCGCGCGCGCCGCGACATTCGCGAAATTCCGCGCGTGGTGTGTAATGGCGCCGTGCGGCTCCCCGACGGTGCGCTTGCCTGGACCCTCGCCGCGACGGCGCTCCTCGCGGCGGTGCAGAGCGCGCGGCTGTGGTGGCTGCGCGCGCTGCCGCGACGGCGGCTGCGTCGGGTGGCGGAGCGTGGAGCGGCGGGCGAAACACGCGCGGAGGGGATCCTCGCCCGCCACGGCTACGCGATCGATGCCCGGCAGGCGGCGCAGCGATTCGCCATCACCGTCGACGGCGAGGAGGTCGCGGTGATGGTGCGGGCCGACTTCCTCGTGACCCGCGGCGGGCGTCGTTTCGTCGCCGAGGTGAAGACCGGCGAGGCGGCGCCGCGTCCCGAGCACCCGCCGACGCGGCGCCAGCTCCTCGAGTACCGCCACGCGTTCGACGTCGACGGCGTCCTCCTCGTGCACGCCGAGGCGGAGCGCGTGCAGGAGGTGGAGTTCCCGCCGGCCCCCGTCGAGGGCGCGCCATCGCGCCTCGCCTGGCTTGCGGTCGGCGCCCTGCTCGGGGCAGCGGCCGCGCTGCTCGCCACTTCCCGCTGAGCTGAGGAGAATGGGGACTGAGGAGAATGGGGACGGTATTGCCTTTCCTACCGTTCTCCTGCCGGCGGATTTCTTCGCTGCGGCGACAAGCGTAGGAAAAGCAATATCCCCCCCCGCCCTCCTCCGAGTCGTCGCTCTGCCGGGTAGGGGAGCGAGGTTGCGAGGGCGACGGCACACCCTAGACTCACGCGAAGGACGGCGGTGGTGGTGCGCAAGGAAGAGGAAGCGGTCGAACAGGCTCTGCGCGCGAGCGAGCAGCTCTATCGCACGATCGTCGAGACCGCCGAAGAGGGCGTCTGGACGATCGACGCCGACGGGCGCACCACGTTCGTCAATTCGAAGATGGCCACAATGCTCGGCTACTCGGTCGAAGAGATGATCGGGCGCCCGATGTTCGACTTCATGGACGAGGAGGCGCGCCAGCTCGCCCGGAGGAACGTCGAGCGCCGTCGGCGGGGCATTCGCGAGCGGCACGACTTCAAGCTCCTTCGCAAGGACGGCTCGTCGGTCTGGACCTCGATGGCCGCCAGCCCGCTCTACGACGCGGCAGGCCGGTACGCCGGCGCGCTGGCGATGGTCACCGACACGACCCTGCAGAGGGCGCAGGCCGAGGCGCAGATGCGGCTGGCCGCGATCGTCGAATCGGCCGCAGATGCAATCGTGGGCGAGTCCCTCGACGGGATCATCCGGACGTGGAATCCCGGTGCAGAGCGCCTGTTCGGATACTCCGCGGGAGAGGCGATCGGACAGCCAATCACGACGATCTTCCCGCCCGACCGGGCGGACGAGGAGCAGCGGATCCTGGAGCGGCTCCAGCGGGGCGAGCGCGTCGAGACCTTCGAATCGGTGCGCGTGCGCAAGGACGGCACGCCCGTGGAAGTGTCGGCGACGATCTCCCCCATCCGGGACGCGAGCGGCCGGATGGTGGGCGCGTCGAAGTTCATCAGCGACATCACCTCGCGCAAGCGGGCGGAGGAGGCGTTGCGCGCCAGTGAGGAGCGCAGCCGGGCGATGATTTCGGCGATGCCCGATCTCCTGTTCCGGATCGACAAGGACCTTCGATTCCTCGACGTGGTGGCCGCCAATCCTTCGCAGCTCGCGCTGCCGCCGGAGCGCTTCGTCGGCCGGACGATCCCCGAGCTGTTCGGAGAGCGGCGCTCGGCGGAGCTGGCGGCATTCGCCGACGCCGACTGGTTTGCGCGGGAGCTCACCGGATCTCCGCCGGTGCTCGGGCGAGCGAAGTAGAGTTCGCCGTTTCCGACAATGGCCCGGGGATTCCGGAAGATCGGATACCACACCTCTTCGACCGCTATTGGACCGGCAATGAGGAAGGGCGCTGTGGCTTCGGGCTGGGGCTGTTCATCGCCAAGGGAATCGTCGAGGCGCACGGCGGTCGGATCTGGGTGGACAGCCAGGTCGGCGTCGGGAGCACCTTTCATTTCACGATCCCGATCGCGCCGTGAAAGGAGAATGGGGACGGTATTGCCTTTCCTACCGTTCTCCCGCCGGCGGACTTCTTCGATGCGGCGAGAAGCGTAGGAAAAGCAATACCGTCCCTTTTCTGCTCACCTCGGGCGCCGTCGCCACGCCGTCGGCGATGATCGCGCCGCCGACACCGCCCGCGTTGTCGACGACGCGGCAGCGCTCGAGCGTGACCCGGCCGGCGCCCGCGTAGATCGCCGCGCCGCCGAACGCCTCGGCGCGGTTGCCGCGCAGCACCACCTCCCGCAGCGCCACGTCGCCGCCGCCGCAGTGGACGCCGCCGCCGCCGTCGCGGTTCGCGCCGCCTTTTGCGGACGAGCCCGTCGGTGTCTTCGCGATTTCCGCCATTGCCGCGAAATCGACGAGAGAGGCATTTCACCCCGAACGCCTTTCGCGCCCGGCCCGATTCGTCCAAGATCCGCGCATGGCCGACCGATCCGCTCCACACACGCGCCGTCGCCGCCCCCGCGCCGTCGCCGAGCGCGGCAAGGAGACCGAGGCGCGCATCCTCAACGCCGCCGAGCGGGTGTTCGCGCGCGTCGGCTTCGACGGGGCGCGGACGCAGGAGGTCGCCGACTCGGCGGGCGTCACGAAGGCGATGATCCACTACTACTTCGACTCGAAGGAGCGCCTTTACCGCGCGGTCCTCGACCGCATCCTCTTCGAGCTGATCCGGCTGGTGCAGGACGTCGGGGGCGAGGAGTCGAGCCGCGCCCGGCGCCTCGACAACTTCATCCGCGGCTTCTTCGACTACGTCGCCCGCCACCCCCACTTCGGCCGCCTCACCTTCCTCGGCGCGGGCAGCGAGGGGCGCTACTTCGACAACATCGTCACGAGCTTCTTCCGTCCGCTGTTCGCCCGCGGCGCCGCCTTCATCGAGGCCGGGATCGCCGACGGCAGCTTCCGCAAGGTCGACCCGCAGCAGCTCCTGCTCTCGATCTACGCCACCGCGATGGGCTACTTCGCCGACGCCCACTTCATCTCCCTCGTGCTCGGCCACGACGCGCTCGCCGAGGCCAGCCTCGCCGCCCGGCGGGCCGCGCTGGTCGACATGGTCTTCCACTCGCTCGGGGTGCGCCCCCCGGCGCGCAAGTCGCAGCAGGGTTGAGCCGACGGGTCGACTTCGCCGCGCGGCGGCGCACGCCGCGGCGTACTCCTCATCCACGGTCGCCCCGGCGTGCCGGCGCCGCTGCCTCCCGAGGACGTGCCCGGCCACGCTGCGGGCGAGGGCCTACGACGAAGGCAGATCGAGTGGCACGTCCGATCGCGCCGGGCTATAAGCGCATTCGTTCAGGAAGGAGAACGAATGCGCTCATGGCGGAGTGGTGTCGGACTGATGGTGGGGGTCATCACCTCTCTCACCGGGTGCGCCGGAAGCTCGACGACCGCCCCACCACCTCGGACGGCGGCCGACTCGGCCGTCGACGCCGATGCGGTGTCCGATCTCCTGGAACATCATCGACACCACCATCACGGCGGCGCACTGATGCTCATCGCGATGAGCCTGGATACCCTCGGGCTGCCGCCTGACGAGCGCCCCCGGGTGGAGAAGATTCAGTCGGACCTGATCGCCGCGATGCGACCCGCGGGCGTCGCCGAGCGGGCCGTCGTCGCGCTGCTGGCGGACGGCCTCTCGACGTCCTCGATCGATCGGGCGAAGGTCGACGCGGCGATCGCGGCGCTCGCGACCGCGTCCAGCGCGGTTCACGACTCCGCCATCGACAGCCTGAACCAGCTCCACGGCGTTCTGACTCCGCCCGAGCGGTCGGCGCTCGTCGACAAGCTGGAGGCGCAATGGGCGCTGTGGAAACAGGCCAACGCCGGAGAGCGCGGCCACGTCGAGACGACGACCGCGGAGATCGGCCTGACCCGCGACCAGATCGACAAAGTACGGAGGGATTTCGCGGCGACGACCGCCGCCTCGCCGCTCCGCGAGGGCGAGATCGAAGCGCACCTCCGCGACTTCGAAAAAGCGTTCCAGGCGGACGTCTTCGACGCAAAGACCCTTTCGGGCGCGACGGGCGTGAATCGCCACATGGCGGAGTGGGGAGCGACGCGGCTGGCGCGTTTCTGCGAGGCGGTCAATCCCGTGCTCACGAACGAACAACGCGTCAGGCTCGTGGGGCTGTTGCGGGAGCATCAGGCCCACGACGAAGGTCGGGGAAAGGAGTGATCCCATGAGCCGCTCGCTCCGATCCGTGGTCAGGCCGGCGGCGGCCGCCGCCCTCTTCATCGCGACTTTCTCGATGGCGGGATGCTACGCCGGCGTCGGCTACGCGACCCCCGCGGACGGCGTCTACGAGCCGGAGGGCCTCTATCAGGACGGTCTGCCGCCCGCCTTCGTCGCGACGGCGCAGCCCTACTACTACGCGGGCCGTCCCAACTATTGGTACCGAAACCACTGGCACTACCGCGAAGGCGGTCGCTGGAACCACTACCGCGCCGAGCCGGCGCCCCTTCGGGAGTATCGGACGCAGGTGGGCGGCGTCCGCATCGCGCCGCATTTCTACGAGCGGTCCATGAGAGGCCACCGATAGCAGGCGCTCGGCCATGAAGCGCTCGCCGAGGCCAGCCTCGCCCGTCGCTGCGGAGCCGCAGGAAGCACCGCCCTTGAAATTAACCATCCGGTTAGTTACTGTTCGGGAGTCGGCCGGTCACCGAGAGAACACGTGCGCCCCATTCGTCTGCTCCTGGTCAACCCCGCCAACGGCTCCTCCTTCTGGGGGCTCGAACACGCGGTCGCCCTCTTCGGGCGCAACTACTCCACCGCGCCGCTCGGCCTCGCCACCGTCGCCGCGCTGAGCCCCGAGCACTGGGACGTCCGCATCCGCGACGAGAACGTCGCGGCGACCGACCTCGACGAGCCGTGCGACATCGTCG